>JAUVLS010000149.1 GCA_030600625.1 Bacteroidales bacterium | reverse complement strand
AATCGAAAGAAGCATTATGGGCAACTATAGATTTCCCTTCGGTAAGTATTATAATATCTTTAGCTATCTCCCAAAATTCTGGAGCATCTTTTACCATTTCGTTTGTTATACCAGTGAGTCTGGTTATGTTGAACGGAATGTTTCGTTCGGGATTAATTAATGTAGAATATTCGTTAATTATTTCTTTACCATTATAAATATAAATTGCTATTTCAATAATTTTATCATTAACAGGGCTCAATCCGGTGGTTTCTATATCGAGAATAGCATACATATTTACAAAAATGCAAATAAAGCTTTAATTTAATGTAATTTCCTTCAATGAATTTTATAAAATAAAAAAGCCCGCTTAAGGCAGGCTCTCATTTATAATAGAATATATATTTTAACCTTTCCCCGAAAAATATTTCATAAATTGCATACGCTCATATGCTGCAGGGTTTTGAGCTTTATCCTGGCTCATCTTACCTCTAAAATCATTCAGTGTTTTAAAATCATTCTGATCCATCCATGTTGTTATATCACCCAACATATCTTTAATAAGACTTTTTCCGTTTTTGTAAAATGCCGATGCAATTTGAACTGCGTTTGCCCCGGCCAGAATTTGTTTAATTATAGCCGCACCATCATGTATTCCTGTTGAAGCAGCCAGATCGCATCCAACGCGGTTATGCATTATTCCTATCCAACGTAAAGAAATTGGTAATTCAGAAGGTAAACTTGTAACGTTAGTAGATAACATATCGAAATTATTAATATCGATGTCGGGACTGTAAAAACGATTAAACAACACTAAGCCATTGATTCCTGTATTTGAAAGTTTTTGTATAAAAGCTCCAAGACTGGACGAATAAAAACTTATTTTTAAGGAAACTGGTATCTTTACATGCTTCTTAACTTCTTTTACTATATCAAAATACACTTTTTCATTTTCTTCACTTGTTCTTTCAAAATCGGAAGGCATTACAAAAACATTTAATTCAAGTGCATCAGCACCTGCATCTTGCAAAGTTTCTGCATAATATGGCCATTTTTCTGCTGTTACACAATTAATACTTGCAATTATAGGAATATTGACAGCTTGTTTTGCTTCCCTTATTAATCGAAGATAATTGGTGAGAGTATCGTCCTCAGCATAATTATCATAATAATCCATAGTTTCAGGATATAAGAAATTTTCCATATTCATGCTACTCAGATCCTTTTCAAGTTCTCTTCTTATTTCTTCCTCGAAAATCGATTTAAGAACAACCGCGCCTGCTCCGTTTTCTTCAAATTCTTTAATATTTTCAACTGAATTAGTTAATCCCGAACTTGCAGCAATAATAGGATTACGTAATTTTAACCCCATATAGCTTGTGGTTAAGTCTGCCATAATTTTTATTTTTTAGTTATGATTTGTAAAGTTATTATGAAATTATTCGAATGTCAATTAATTTATTAATTAATAATTATTTTTTGATTAACACATGTTATATAAAAATGTTCATCACCATTATTAATTAAATGAAGTGCTTGTTTTTACCATTTATCAAAATCATGTGTTATTAAATGCTGATTCATTTGCACTTAATTAAAATAATCAGGAATTTTGATTTAATTATTATATTCTAATTAATTTTCTTTATGAGTAATTCTAAAATTAACAGATCAAAAGAAGAACTTGAAAGAGAGATATTTCAACTCCGTAAAGAAATTATTAAGCTGAAAAATCAAAAAAACAAAGCTTCAGGGATAGTTTTGGAAAAAAATGAAAACGATATTGTTTTTCATGATATTACAAATAGAGAGGAAAGAGAACAAGAACTTAAAAAAGCCTTAGAAAAAGCAGAAGAATCTGATAAACTAAAAACTGCTTTTTTAACCAATCTATCGCATGAAATACGTACTCCAATGAATGCAATTGTTGGATTTTCTGAATTAATTGCAGAACCAAGTATAGATCAGGATTCACGTAAAGAGTTTGCCGAACAAATATATTCAAGCAGTAATATGCTTATAAAACTTATTGAAGATATAATTGACATTTCACAACTCGACTCAGGTAATTTAAAATTATCCAGGAAAAAAATAAATATTTCGAAACTACTTGCCGACATTCATTTTAAATTTGATAAAGAAAGACTTAAACAAGGGAAAAATGATGTAGAATTTTTACTTCATAATCCTTTTGGCGATTCTATTGCTTATATAGAAAGTGATGAGTTCAGATTTAATCAAATATTTAGCCATTTATTAAGTAATGCTTTAAAATATACTCACAAGGGATTTATAGAGTTTGGCTTTGATATAAATCAGCAAGAAGAACCTATTTTTTATGTACGGGATACAGGAATAGGAATACCTGAGGATAAAACAGATACTATTTTTAATCACTTTATAAAAATTGAAGACAGAACGAAACTATACAGAGGAACAGGCATAGGATTGACAATAACAAAAAAACTTGTACAGTTATTAGATGGTAAAATATGGCTTGAATCAAACCTTGGTATTGGTTCTATTTTTTATTTTACATTACCTGAAAAAGTATCTTTATTTGAAATTACAAATAACAGTAAAATTCGTTCTAAAAATTATAACTGGGCAGGAAAAAAAATATTAATTGCAGAGGATGAAGACACCAGTTTTGAGGTATTAAAGGCATCATTAGCACGTACACATGCTGATTTACACAGAGCTATAAATGGTGAAGAAGCTATTAAAAAATGTATGGAAGAAGAATTCGACATTGTTTTAATGGATATAAGAATGCCAATTCTTGATGGAATTCAGGCAACACAACAAATAAAAAATTTCAAACCAAACCTTCCTATTATTGCCCAAACAGCTTTTGTTCTGAAAAACGAAAGAGATTTATGTATTAACGCCGGATGTGATGATTACATTCCAAAGCCAATAAAGTCATACATTCTTTTGGAAATAATTGATAAATACATTATTAACGAGAAATAAAATCGTTCATTAATGTTTGTAAATATGCTTTCCCTGTAATCAAATCCTGTTCTATTTCACCTTCATTATATATTACATCATTACCAATATTATCATAAATCAACTTTGTAGAGTCTGTTATATAACAAAAGCCATCATTAAAAACATAAAAAGCAAATTCGGAAGTTTCCGTTAAGAATAAATCTTTACTAAACGAAAAATCTTTATAAGATACATCCAACTGACTTAACACTGTTGCCGGTATATCAATCTGAGAACCAATTATATCATTAATTTTTATCGAATCATTTAGTACTCCTCCCAACCAAAGCATCGGGATTTGAAATTTATCAATATCGTGATTTTGAGAATTTCCCGGGCGGGCACTTCCGTGATCTGCCACTAAAATAAACAAGGTATTATTCCAAATCTCGGTATCTTTAACTTTATCAAAAAAATCACCTAAACAACTATCGGTATAATATACCGAGTTTAAAAATTTGGTCGCACGATCGTTTCCTTCAAAAACCAGATCTATAGGAACTTCAAAAGGGTCATGACTACTTAAGGTAAATACAGTTTTAAAATATGGCTCTTTATGTTTAATCATATCATTATACAAATAATCAAATAAATGTTCATCATGAACACCCCACTTTGAATTGTTTAACCTGGAATCGAAATCATCGACAGTTATAATATGTTTGGTACCTGAATTAAGAAAATAAGAACGCATATTTGCGAAATCAATATCGCCACCGTAATAAAAAGAAGTTTCGTATCCCAAACTATTAAAGCTTTCAAACAATGAAGGCAATGATTGTGTTTTGCTGGGCGTTTTAATTATTGATGTAATTGGTTGTCCGGGATATCCGCTTAAAATTGACACAATGCCTTTATCGCTTCTACTTGCATTTGCATAAAAATTAGTAAAAAGCAATCCTTCTTTCGCAAGATTATTAAACCTTGGTGTTGCATTCCATTTTCCACCTAATTCGCCTATAACTTTAGTCGAAAAACTTTCAATAATAATAATTACAAGGTTTGGATTTTTCTTATTAATAACTTTCTTCGATATACCATCCTGTTTATTTAGTTTTTTAACAATTCTCTCAGCAATTTCATCATTCATAAAATCATAAGTTTTTTTATGACTTTTCATATAAACAAGAGAATGCATAACATTCCAAACAACATTTATAGCTGCATGATTAGCAAATTTATTTTCACTAAAATAAACCATTCCTGTATTCATTGGTGCTATTCCTACGCCACCACGAACAGGTAAAATCATACTCCCTGTTAAAAGCAAGAGTAAAAAAGGAGTTGCAATTTTCGATTTTTCAATTTTTAAAACTTGTTCTTTAATTTTCTTTTTATAAACAAATAATCCCAAAAGAATATATCCCAAAGTAGCTATTAATAAAAGTATTGTCAACCATAATTCAGTTGATGCCATAGCTTCTTTTGGTTTAGTTAAATATAAAAGAGGTGTAGCATCCATTCTGTATCCCCAGTTATTATAAAGTTCCAAATCAGCAATTATAATACTTGAAGTAATAATTAAAATAATAATTGTGAATGTTTGAATTATTATGTTTATCCATTTACCACCGGTGAAACTTGTAAAAGTTAACAGTAAGCCTACAACTGTTAAAATATATCCTGTAGTAGAAAGATCCATCCTTAATCCGTGCACAAAAACTAATATCCATTCTTTTAAACCCAGTTCAAACGAAAGAGAATTTTCATACAACAAAAATAATAAACGTGCTAATACAAAATAGCCAATCCAGAATATTGCGTAAACACCAAATAATTTTAAACGTTGTTTCATTTCTGTAATATAATTTATACAAATGTAAAATTATTGTTATTTTAGTTTCATCTTTTTTGAATTATTTAAAAA
>JAUVLS010000068.1 GCA_030600625.1 Bacteroidales bacterium | reverse complement strand
TGTAGCCAGGAGAATGATTGCCGGTATTTTAGACCTTGCTGCACCGTTAACCGCTTTTGGGAATACAATTCCTACTTCATATTTACGTTTGGTTCCACATCAGGAAGCTCCAACAAATATTTGCTGGGGCGACAGCAACCGATCAGTTCTGGTAAGAGTTCCACTTGGATGGATTGCCGATACAAGCATGATAAAAGATGCTAACCCACAAGAGACAGGACGTATTCCTTACGTTCCGGGAAAACAAACTGTTGAATTAAGGTCGGGCGATGGTTCTGCTGATATTTATCAATATATAGCAGGTATAATTGTAGCTGCTCAGCATGGTTTAGAAATGCCTGATGCATTAGAAATGGCCGAAAAATTGTACATGGATATAAACATTTTTGATGATGCTCATAAAGATAAATTGGCAAAATTAAAATGCTTACCACAATCTTGTTGGGAATCTGCTGATACACTAATTGAAAAAAGAGAATTTTTCGAAAAGAAAGGAATATTCCCAGTTGGGAGTATTGATCAGATTGCTAAAAAACTTAAATCTTATGAAGATAAAGATTTAAGTGAAAGATTATATGGAAAAGAAGATGAGCTAAGAGAATTAGTAATGAAATATTTACATTGCATGTAGATATTTACAAAAATATTTGAAAAGCGTACTTGTTTAGGTGCGCTTTTTTTAACTTAAAACATCTTTAAATTCAGTATACTGAGAAGCAATACAAATATGTTTTATAAATTTAAATTTTTAATATCTCTATATTTAGTTTCAACATTATTTTTCTTTTACTGTACAGGTAAATCTGTCTTTACATTCGATTATTCTAATTTGTCCTCTGGCGAAAAAGAAATAATTATTAATCATATTGATTCTTTGCAAAAAGCAAATGTGTTTTTTAAAATCCTTATTAAGGAATTGAGGAAGTCTGAAAACCCAATTGTTTTTTTAATTAAAAATGATGTAGATATTGCATGTTTTGTGCCTGATAAAGAAACCGGCGGCGGCAAAATTTATTTTCAGGATATCGCAAGGATAAATGATGAATACGCATTCTTAGAAGAATTTTTCCATGCTTTTCAATATTCTTTTTATGGAAAAAATTCCATGATAAAAAATGAATATGGTGAAATTCTTGGGGGGCCAAATTATGAATATGAAGCAAAGCTTATGAAAGCAATTATTAACGTAACATTCAATAATCCGGCAGCTGAAACGCCAAGCCAGAAAGGCTTACTTGATTTTGTTTTAAGCCTTACGGATGAAAAAGGCTACTTTAGTTTAATTGAATTATCAGGAACCCAGCACAAACAGTACATTGATTTAGTTAAAGATTTTCGGCAACATTGGAAACAAAGAAATACAAATGAAATCAAGAATAATATATATGATGATCCAATAATTGAAAATCTTGGACCAAGAGCATGTTTACACATTTTAAAGATATATAATAATGGTGATACGTAGAATATTTTGGTTAATTTTTTTAACTTAAAACATCTTTAAATTCAATATCCTGAGAAGCCAGAACAAATATTTTCTTATTTAAAATTTTTGTATCTTCTTTGAGTTTTTCAAAATAATCTCCGAAGTTTTCATCCGGGGTTTTTAAACCTAACATTACTAAATCACTTGTGGCAGATTCTCTCTTTAGGATATTCCAGAAAATTTCACCTTTTAAAACCAGTACTTTAATATTAAAATTAACACGCATATTTGTCAACATACTTGTCAGATTATTTTGGGCAATTAGAGCTGCTTCATCAGTGGCAACTACCATTTTTATAGTAATTTCTATGTTTTGCCAGTATGGACTAATATGCATTAAATAACCGAGGATCATCATTAATCCACCATTCCCTTTTAATCCACCCCACCATATATCAACCGATTTTTTGTGCCTAAAATCTTCAGAAACAAAATCCTGCATAATAATTACGTTTCGTTTTGATTTATAAAAATGATTAATCATTTGTGCATATTCTTCCTTATGACTTATTTCTTTCGATTCTCCTAAAAGTACAGTGTTTGGAACCAAGTTGCCTAATCCGTATGAATTTACAAGTTGTATTGCTCCGGGAAATATACTTTCAGCTCTTGTAACTCGTACTAATGCCCTGATTTTTTTATTGTTGAGATAATCGGCAATTTGTTTTTCAAAATCACTAAGCTTTTCTTGTGGCACTTTTTCTTCAGGTAGAATGGTTGCTATAGTAAATAAGCCTTTTTCCTGGGTAATGCCATTAGCAAAATCGATTAAGTGCCATCTTTTAGAAAGTGATCCGGATAACACAAGAATATTTGGCCGCCAACTTTTTGGATTTACTTCCTTCTCTAATCGAAGAAGTGCATACCGGATAATTTGTAATAGCACTCCGCTTCTTACATCACCCCATGTAGTTTTTAATCGACGCCTGCGTAACCATGTGTATATAATAATAATAAATAAGATAGCTAATATTGTTGCAACTGCATTTATTAAAAACATTACTGCAAAACAGCCAATTGTTCCCATCAATGAAAATATCCAATGGACTTTAAATTTTGGTCGAAAAGAAGGACTCTCCAGAAATTTTTCAATACCGGCAGTTACATTTAATATACCATAAGTTGTAAGAAAAAACATGGTTAAAATTGGAGCAATTGTGTTTAAGTTGCCGAGATAAACCAAAATAAGAGTTAAAACAATTGTAAAAATTGTTGCCCATCGCGGAATTTGCTCATCCCCGGAACTTTTTCCTAAAAAAGACAGTTGGCGTGGCAAAACCTGGTCTTTAGTGAGAGCTTGTAAAACACGGGGTGCACCCATTAAACTTCCAACAGCACTCGAAAGAGTAGCTCCCCAAACTCCAAGTAAAATTGCTCCTCCCCAAAAAGCAATTTTGTGCATGATCAGAGGATCTTCTACTAAAGTTGACGAATCTACCCAAAAAGCAAGAAGAATAGGAACAGTCATATAAACCAGATAACCTACTCCTACTGCTAAAAAAGTTCCTCTCGGAATAGATTTGGATGGATCTTTTAAATCTCCCGACATATTTACACCTGCCATAATACCGGTAACTGCAGGAAAAAAAACTGCAAATACCATCCAGAAATCAGAAGTGTTTTCGGCACTAATACTCCATATTTCTGATTGTGGTTCAGTTAAAGGACCCCCAAGGAATAATGAAAGTAATGACAAAATAATTATGCCTAAAATAAAAAATTGTAATCGAATGGCTGCTTTGGTAGAAAATAATGATAGAGTTCCTAATAAAAGAGTTGTAATTATTCCAACCAGTTTTATATTTAACGAAGGAAATATTATTGTTAAACTCTCAGAAAAACCAATAATGTATAATGCTACAGAAAAGGCTTGAGCTAAAAATAAAGGAATTCCCACTGCACCGCCAATTTCAATTCCCAACGATCGGCTTATCATATAATAAGCTCCTCCCGTCTTAACAGGTGCATTTGTTGCAATAGCAGCAATTGATAAAGCTGTAAGGAAAGTTATAAAAGTTGAGAGAGTAACAATAATTAATGTACCGACAAGTCCGACATTACCCACAACCCAACCAAACCGCAAGTACATTATTACTCCTAAAATGGTAAGTATGGAAGGAGTAAAAACGCCACCAAAGGTATTTAGTCCATTGGAATTATTTTGAATTTGATTTTTAATAACTTGGCTTTTTTAATTAATAAAACATTTACAAGAAAAAATGCTAATTGATCAGGGCGCAAGTCTTCTTAATTTCCATTCATTATCGTCAAGGTAATATTCAATTCTGTCGTGCAAACGATTTGGCCTGCCTTGCCAAAATTCAATTATGTATGGCATTAAAATATATCCGCCCCAATTATCAGGTCGATTGACAATACTCCCGGCAATTTTTTTTTCAAATTCGGTTTGCTTGTCTTCCAGGTATTTCCTGTTCGGTATTTCCCGACTTTGTGGTGATGCCCACGCACCAATTCTTCTTTTAGCTGATCGTGTTAAATAATATTCTTCCGAAATTTCTTGTGATGTCTTTTCAATTCGGCCTTCAATACGAATTTGCTTTTCAAGCTCTGGCCAATAAAATAGCAAACTACCGTAATGATTTTCAGAAACTTGACGGCCTTTTTTGCTGTCGTAATTAGTATAAAAGATAAAACCATCATTTTTAATTTCTTTTAGAAGTACCATTCGTGTTGATGGTTGAAGGTTTTTTCCAACAGTTGATAAAACCATTGCAGTAGGTTCTTTTATTCCTGAATTAATGGCCCTGTCTATCCATTCCGAAAATTGTTTAAAAGGGTCGGGGTCAACATCGTTTTTCCCAAAAGGCTTTAATCGATATTCAGTTCTGATTTTGTCATATTTTTTTTCCATAACAAGGGAGTATTTATTCGTTTGCATTTTCTAATTGAGCATTATTTATACTGGCATTAAGCTCAAAACCCAGTATCAGAGCAAATGAATTAAAATATAACCACAATAATATAACCATTATGGTTCCAATTGAACCATATAGTTTGTTGTATTGTCCAAAATTATTTACAAAATACGAAAATCCCAGCGAAGTTAAAAGTGCTAAAATAGTTGCAAGAGTTG
The DNA here is from genome assembly GCA_030600625.1 of Bacteroidales bacterium. The sequence continues at coordinate 2,534 of JAUVLS010000068.1, read as the reverse complement.
AACCGGATGAAATAAACTTCCATTGTGCTTTTTTTGCAGGGGCAAAATAGTAAAGAAAGGAAATCGAAAAAAAGAATAATGCTATTATAACCAGCCACTTACCCATAGTAATTAAATAGTAAGTAAGGTTCATTTCTAAAATTTCGATCTCAACCAGTTTAGTTAAAAAGAACTGACCAAATGTTATTAATAATACCGAAGTGGTAAGTAATATAAATATCATAAATACTAAAAATGTAGAAACAATTCTAATTGCTGTCCAGTTTCTGGTATCTATAGTATGATAAGTGTTGTTAAATGCTTGAATTAATGCATGTACAGCATTTGTAGAAAAGATAAGGCTGGCAAATGCTCCAAATGAAAATACTCCAATTTTTTTAACTGTAACAACCGAAATAAGAGTAGATTCAAAATATTGAGATGCGTTCTGAGGTAAAAAATTCTTTATTAATTCAAGTAGTTCTATTTGTAAATTCTTAACAGGAATAAAAGGTATTAATGTAAATATAAACAGCATGGTTGGGAAAATTGCTAATGCAAAGTTGAATGCTATTGCAGATGCCCGTGTTGCCAGATAGCCATTTTTGGCTCCTGATATAAAGAATTTAAAGACATAATAAATTGGTACACCATCAAAGCCCGGCATGGAAACGTTTTTAGCTTTGGTTTTGAAATTGCCAATTTTAGTATTTAAAAAAGAGTATTTTTTTATAGATTCAGACATGTTAAACTTTAAAGCTAATATCAATATTGTAAATTAAATAGCTTTTAAGCTCATATCCAAACTTTTTATTTGATGAGTTAATGCCCCGACCGAAATATAATCAACACCACACTCGGCATAATTTCTAATTGTTTCCAGTGTTATTCCACCTGAAGATTCTGTTTCGTACTTATTGTCAATTAATTTAACTGCTTCGCGTGTTTGGTCACAGTTAAAATTATCAAGCATGATTCTATCAATACCACCTACTTTCAATATTTCCTTAAGCTCATTTAGATTTCTGGCTTCAATCTCTATTTTAATATTTTTCTGGTTTTTCTTAAGATATTCTTTTGCTTTATTTATTGCAGGTTCAATTCCCCCTGCAAAATCAATATGATTATCTTTTAACATAATCATATCGTATAAACCCATTCTGTGATTTTCTCCACCGCCAATTTTTACTGCAAGTTTTTCAAGATAGCGCATTCCCGGTGTTGTTTTCCGGGTATCTAAAACCTTAGCTTTGGTGCCGATTAGTTTACGAACATAAATGTTGGTAGTAGTGGCAATCCCGCTCATTCGTTGAATAATATTCAGAACAAGGCGTTCAGCTTTTAATATGGAATGAACTTTTCCACCGATAATAAACGCCCTGTCTCCGGGGTAGATTTTGTTTCCATCAAAAAGGAATTGTTCCATACTAATAGTAGAGTCGATGGCACTAAAAACTTTTTTGGCTATTTCAATACCGGCTAATATACCTTCTTGTTTAATGAGTAATTGAGCTTTCCCATTCGTAGTTGAGGGAATGCAGGAAAGTGATGAATGGTCGCCTTCTCCAATATCTTCGGCGATTGCATTTTTGATAAATGCATCAAGAATTTTATCAGTCATTTTCAGTTTCTATTCTGAGTTGATGAATGAAGGGTTTATCGTTTTCTAATTTAATTAAGATGGTAACCCTGAACGTTCCATTAAAAGTTACAAGTTTTCCAATAGCAAATTTTGACTCCCCTTTTCCTCCCTGATGAATAAATTCAAAACTTTTTGGGTAGTGATCAGTAAAAAAGTTGTCAATAATTTGCTGAGCCTGTATTTTGCTGTAAACATCTTCTTTATCAAGAATTGCGAGTTCAATAGTGTTGTTAAAGTATCTTGCAAGTTCTTCTGCACTTCCGACCTTAAAAGCAATCGCAATATCGCGGGGTATTTCCTGGTTATACGTAAAAGCCCCCAAATTGAATATAAATGAGAATATGATAATTAATGGTAACGCTTTTTTCAAGGTTTTCATTTCAAATCTTCTTAAGTTTGCGATATGTTGTCGCAAAAATCAAACCATAAATTATGCCAATATGCTTTATTTTGGTATTTATTTGTGAAAATTATAAAAATTTACTGAATAAAAAAATTAACGTTTAATTATGAAAATTAAACTTCTGTTAGTTGGTAAAACAGATTCTGATTATTTGGGCAGGGGAATTGATGAATATGTAAAGAGGTTAAAGCATTATTTGCCTTTTGAAATGCTTGTTATTCCTGATTTGAAAAATACCAAAAACTTATCAGAAGATCGGCAAAAACAAAAAGAAGGCGAACTGATCTTGAATCAGATAAATCCTGTTGATTTTATTGTTTTACTCGATGAAAGAGGGAAAGAATTTACATCTGTTGATTTTTCAAAGTATATTGAAAAACAAATGATTTCAGGATTAAAGAATTTAGTCTTTGTAGTTGGAGGTCCTTATGGATTTTCAAATGAAATATATAAACAAAGCAATTCAAAAATTTCATTATCGAAAATGACTTTTTCGCATCAAATGGTTCG
>JAUVLS010000139.1 GCA_030600625.1 Bacteroidales bacterium | reverse complement strand
TGTTTTTTTATTTAAGAAAATGATTTTGTGAGAAGTTATAAATATTTAGTACAATAAATTTAGAATTCAAGAATAAAATCACTTACCACTAAAATACTTACAGTATTGTGCAATTCCACAAGTCTCACATTTTGGTTTTCGGGCAATACAAACATAACGTCCGTGTAAAATTAGCCAGTGATGTGCTATTGGTATTAATTCTTCGGGAATATATTTAACCAGTTGTTTTTCGGTTTCTAAAGCTGTTTTGGCATTTGTTGTTAAACCTATTCTTTTTGAAACACGAAAAACATGCGTATCTACTGCCAGTGCAGGTTTGTTAAAAACAACAGATGCTATTACATTAGCTGTTTTACGGCCAACACCTGGTAATTTTTGGAGTTCGTTAATATTATCTGGTACTATTTCATTAAAATCTTCAGTAAGCATTTTTGCCATTCCAACCAAATGCTTAGCTTTATTATTGGGGTACGAACAAGTTTTTATGTATTCAAAAACTTCATCAACTGAAGCCTGTGCCATTTCGTAAGCTGTAGGGAATCGTTCCAAAAGCGAAGGAGTAATCATGTTTACTCTTTTATCGGTACATTGTGCACTTAAAATAACTGCAACCAATAATTCAAAAGGAGTTCCATAATCTAATTCGGTTTCTGCTATAGGTCGTTCTTTTTTGAAAAAATCTATAATATGCTCAAAGCGTTCTTTTTTGGTCATATTCTAAAAATAAAATGAGAATCAAAAATAAATAAAAATAGAAGAAAATATAGCTTATTTTAGAGGCAATGATAAAAAGAATGTGCTTCCTTCGTTGAGTTTCGAACCAACCCAGATATTACCATCCAGTAATTGTACGAACTTATTTACAATAGATAAACCTAATCCGGTTCCCCCGACCTTAATGTTAATACCTTCATCAGCTTGTCTGAAAGGAGAAAAAATAATATCAATCTTTTCTTTTGGAATACCAATCCCGGTATCTTTTACATATAAAATTACATTTGATTTTTCCTCTTTATAACCTATAGTTATGGAACCTTTTTCAGTATATAATATTGCATTCTTGACAAGATGAAGAATGATTTTTAAAATTATTGTTTTATCTGTAAATAACTCAACTTCGCCATTCTTTTTAAGGTGAATATCTAAATCTTCCTTATTTTTTAAAACTACACTCTTTTTAGCTTGAAAAATGATACTTTCTAATAAAGGAGTCAGCTCAAATTTTGATTTTTTTACATTGTACTGATTTGTTGAAAGATGTGCAATATCAATCAGGTTCTCAATAGTTGATGTCAGATTATCGCTATTTTGTATTATCAGATCATTGACTTCACTTAGTTCTTTATCGGAAAGACTTTTAGAAAGAATCATTTCTGAGAAACCAAGAATACCATTTAACGGAGTTCTTATTTCGTGTGAAATAGTTTGTAAAAAACGACTTTTTAATTTGTCAGATTCTTCTGCTCTTTCTTTTGACAAAGTTAGCTGTTTATTAAGTTTTTTAAATAATATAAGATATACTACGGCTATTGCTCCGGCTAAAACTCCTAAAATCACAATAATGTATAGAAGCCTGTTTATTGTCTTCTGTTTTTTTAATTGAAGTTCAAAAAGTTCATTTTCCTTTTCCTGTTGTATTAATCTTTGTTCAATGGCTTTTGCCTTATTAATTTTTTCTATACTATAAACAGTTTCATAAATCTCGAAAAAGTGCTTAAAATTTTCATATGCATTTTTAAAATTTCCATTTATCGAATTTATCTCTGACAATAATTTATATGAGTCACTTAATAAAACGTTTAAATGATTATTTAAAGAGTAATTTAAGGCTTTATTTAAATATTTAGTTGAAGTTTCATAATCTCCTTTTTGAAAATAATATTTGCCGTAAGCAAAATGGGTATAAGCCAAACCACCATTATTATTATATTCAGTGTTATATTTATCTGCTTTTTGTAAATACAAAAATGATGAATCAAATTCCCCCAGTTTTAAGTAAATATTTGCAATTACCGTATATGAATTGCCGGCATTTCCGTAAAGTCCATACTTTTCCTCCAAAACAACTCCTTTAGCAAAATATTCAAGTGCTTCTTCCAGGCGATTTTGCTTATATAATAAATCTCCAATATTAGAATATGTAACTCCTGCGGATGCTTCGTTGTTATTTTCAAGGGCAAGTGCTATTGATTTTGTGAAATTTTTATAGGAAAGTTCATATTCCATTAATGACTTATAAACCAAACCCAGGCTGTTGTAAATCTGGTAATTATATTTTTCTGTTTTTCCGGATTCAATTAATCCTTTCAAAATTAGGCAATTCTCCAGTGATGCACTATAATTACCAATATATCTGTAAAGAATTGATAATCGCCAAAGAAAATCTGCTTTTATATTGATGTCTGTAAATTCTTCTTCAAGACCCAATTTGTAATAATAAATAGCGCTATCCTTAATATTTTGATGATCAAACATTCTTGCTATATAAAAATAACTTTGGTTAATACCATACTGATAATTATTTTCAATAGACAGTTCGAGTGTATGTTTCGCCAGTTTCAGAATACTATCACTCTTAATGTGATAATTTTTATTTATTATTTGAATATTATTATCTATTAGCCCAAGTTTGTTCGCAATATTTGTGGAATCATTGCCGGAATTGTTATTATTTATCGACTTGATATTAAAAGGGTAAAGAAATATAAATACAACTAAAATAAATTTGAAGAGATTTCTGTTCATATCAATTAGTAGATGCTAATAATGTTCGTGAAATATAAGGATTGTGGATTAATAAACAAAAATACATCGATAAAATTTTTAATAACTTGATGAATTGCTTTATTTTGTAATTGATAAAAATTTAAATATGATTAGTTATTTGCAGGTTGAGAATTTAAAGAAATCTTTTGGGGATTTAGTTCTGTTTGAGGAAATTACATTTGGTATTGATAAAGATCAAAAAGTAGCTTTAGTAGCTAAAAATGGAACCGGTAAAACATCATTATTCAATATAATTGCAGGAAAAGATAGTCAGGATACCGGTAAAATAACTTTTCGCAGGAATATAAAGATTGGGTTTTTAGAGCAAAATCCATCGTTAAATACAAATAATTCAATTATTGACGAAGTATTTCATGCATCGGAAGATATAAAAGATGCAATTTTAGAATATAATCAGGCTATTGAAACTGATAATAGAAATTTGCTTGCAAAATCGATGGAAAAAATGGACCACTTGCAGGCCTGGGATTATGAAGTCAGAGTAAAACAAATTTTAACCAAACTTAAAATAGATAAATATAATCAGCAGATTTCAACTTTATCGGGTGGCGAAAAAAAACGTGTAGCCCTGGCTTCTGTATTAATTGAAGAACCTGATTTATTATTGCTTGATGAGCCTACAAATCACCTCGATCTGGATATGATCGAATGGCTCGAAAAACATCTTAAAAATACCAGATCAACACTGTTGATGGTAACCCACGACCGTTATTTTCTGGATCGTGTTTGCAACGAGATTATTGAGATGGATAATTCTTCTATCTATCAGTATAAAGGGAATTACACTTACTTTTTAAAGAAACGCGAAGAAAGGTTAAATGCCGAAGAAGCTCAGGTTGAAAAAGCTAAAAACATTTTACGCAAAGAAGAAGACTGGATGCGACGAATGCCAAAAGCGCGTAGCACTAAAGCAAAATACCGAATCGATAATTATTACCAGCTAAAAGATGTTGCATCCGGCGGAAGACAAGAAGAAGAAATGCGTATAAGTGTTCAGTCGTCGCGTATGGGTAAAAAAATTATTGAAATTAAAAATCTGAATAAGAAATTTGAAGATTACACCATACTTAAAGATTTCAGTTACAATTTTACCCGTGGCGAAAAAGTAGGAATAGTTGGGGATAACGGTACAGGTAAATCAACTTTTCTGAATCTTATAACCGAAAATATTCCTGCTGATTCAGGAACTGTTGATATTGGACAAACCATTGTTTTTGGTTATTATAGGCAGGAAGGAATTAAATACAAAGAAGATCAGCGGGTAATTGATGTAGTACAGGAAATTGCTGAAGTTGTAACACTTGGCAATGGCAGGCAAATGGGAGTAAAGGAATTTCTTAATTTCTTCCTTTTTCCGTTCGATATGCATTATACTCCGATTTCAAAGATAAGTGGTGGCGAGAAACGCAGATTATATCTGGTAACTGTTTTAATGCGAAAACCCAATTTCTTAATTCTTGATGAACCCACAAATGATTTGGATATAATGACACTGGCAGTCCTCGAAGAATATTTATCAACATTCGATGGCTGTGTTGTGGTTGTTTCTCACGATCGATTTTTTATGGACCAGGTAGTTGATCATTTGTTTGTATTTCGCGGAAATGGTGATGTGAAAGATTTTCCGGGGGATTACTCACAATATCGTGAATGGCTTACTAAAGTTGAAAAAGAAGAAAAAAAGGAATCTGAATCAGGAATTAAAAAAGAACCTTTTCGCCAGTCTGTCGGTAAGGCAGGTCTGACAGGACCCAAAATAAAACTTTCATTCAACGAAAAGCGAGAGTTTGAAAAACTGGAAAATGATATTGCAGATTTGGAGAACGAAAAAGCAAACCTGGAAAAAGAGATCAGTAGCGGAACATTAAACAATGACGATTTAATTCAAAAATCGAACCGTATTGGTGAAATTATAAAACTGCTCGACGAAAAATCGGATCGCTGGCTCGAACTGAGTGAGTTTGTATAAATTAGTTTCAAATTTCAAATTTCAGGTTTATTGGTAAAATAGTAAAATAGTAAAATAGTTGCTTGTTGCTTGTTGCTTGTTGCTTGTTGCTTGTTGCTGGCTGCTGGCTGTATTTCAAATACTCATCTTCTTCTTTCAGTTTATTTTTTACATTTTCTTAGTGTATTAAATGCCTAAGTGGTAAAGATAATTTATTTATATATGGTTCATAGTTTATTAGTTGCGCCAATAACGAGTAACAAGTAACCAGTTTTAAATTTCAAATTTCA
>JAUVLS010000291.1 GCA_030600625.1 Bacteroidales bacterium | reverse complement strand
TTTTACCGACGGGCAAATTTATCTTGATCCTAGCGGTGAGTTTGTGCGTTCAGTAAATATGAAAGATGGATATGCTGTAAATTATGCATTAAAACAAGGTTATATTATTGGAATTATTTCCGGAGGAAATTCAGAAGCAACGAAAAAGCGATTTCAATATCTTGGAATAACAGATATCTATATGAATTCGAGAGATAAAGTAAATGATTTTGAAGATTTTTATTTTAAATATGGATTAAAACCAGAAGAAATACTTTACATGGGAGATGATTTGTCGGACTATGAAGTAATGCAAATAGCAGGATTACCTACTTGTCCATCTGATGCAGCAGAAGAAATTAAAGCTATATCAAAATATATATCAACATTTAATGGTGGAAGGGGATGTGTGCGTGATGTAATTGAACAAGTTTTACGATTACAAGAGAAATGGAAAAAGTTCTAACCAAATACAATATAACCTGAAATAAAAAAGATGATAAATTTCTTACGTCTTATACGTTACAAGAACTTATTAATTATTGTTTTAACACAATATTTAATGCGCTGGAGTATTATAAAACCAATACTTGAGGTTTATGAATTTAACTTACAGTTCTCAGAGTTACACTTCTTTTTTCTGGTAATGGCAACAGTGTTTATTACTGCAGCGGGATACGTAATTAATGATTATTTCGACACCAAAACCGATTTAGTAAACAGGCCGGAAACAGTTATTATAGGAAGAGTATTAAATCGCCGTTGGGCAATTTTATTGCATGTAATTTTTAATATTATAGGTATTGGCTTAGGTGCATACATATCTTTTTATATTGGTATACCGATGTTGACTCTTGTTTTTGTTTTTATTACCGGTATTTTATGGTTTTATTCTACCACTTATAAACGTCAGTTTTTAATCGGGAATATAATCGTAGCAGTTCTTGTAGCACTTGTTCCTTTGATGGTAATTCTTTTTGAAATACCATTGTTAAATAAAGAATATGGATTACTAATGAAGGAATTGCGTTCCGATTTTACACATATTATATTGTGGGTTAGTGCATTTGCTATTTTCGCATTTCTTTTAACACTGATCCGAGAAATTATTAAAGATGTTGAAGACTTTGAAGGCGATAGTGCTTATGGTAGAAAAACCATGCCAATTGTTCTGGGTGTATTAAATTCAAAGATTGTTATAATTACATTTATCTTAACGACCCTGTTCTCATTGCTATATATTAATTTTAGATTCCTAAATGATCCAATTACCTTGATTTATTTTATAGTGCTTTTAATCATTCCATTGGTATTTCTTATTTATAAAATAATTGTGGCAGAAGATAAAAAAGATTATCACAGAGCAAGTAATTTATCGAAATTGATCATGCTTGCCGGTATTTTTTACGCTTTGGTTGCTAATTATATAATAATTCAGAATTTTTAATATTCAATTTTATGTTTATTCCAAATATCGATGATTACAAAATTATTTTGGCCTCACAATCTCCACGACGCCATTATTTGCTAAAAGAAATCGGATTAGAGTTTGAAATTAAGTTAAAACAATTTGTTGACGAAAGTTATCCGGATCATCTCAAAAAGGAAGAAATACCATTGTATATTGCTGGTAAGAAAGCAGAAATATATGGGAAGCTTGATGACAATGAAATATTAATCACCGCCGATACAATAGTTTGGTTAAAGGATAAAGTGCTTCAAAAACCAATTGATCAGGATGATGCTGTAAAGATATTAAAAGAGTTGTCGGGGAATTGTCATCAGGTTTATACCGGTGTTTGCATTAAATCAAATAATAAAGAAGTTTTGTTTTCAGCATGTACAGATGTATATTTTAAAAAACTTACTTATCCCGAAATCGATTATTACATAAATCATTTTCAGCCATTTGATAAAGCAGGTGCTTATGGAATTCAGGAATGGATTGGATATATTGGAGTCGAAAAAATAAATGGTTCGTTTTTTAATGTAATGGGTTTGCCGATACAAAAATTATATACAGAACTGGATGATTTTATTAATGATTAAGAAAATATTAAAATGAAGAAAATAGCAATAGTTTTTACGATACTGTTTTTTGGATTTGTAAATCTAAATAAAGCAGACGAAGGAATGTGGATTCCTTTATTGATTGAGAAGTTTAATATCGAAGATATGCAGGAGAAAGGTTTTAAACTTTCAGCGGAAGATATTTATAGTATTAATAAAGCTTGTATAAAGGATGCCATTGTTATTTTTGGTCGTGGATGTACGGGAGATATTGTTTCAGATCAGGGCTTGTTATTAACGAACCATCATTGTGGTTATGGAGCTATACAAAAACACAGCTCTATTGAGCATGATTATTTAACAGATGGATTTTGGGCAATGAATAAAACACAGGAATTGCCAAACCCTGGCTTAACGGTAAAATTTTTAAATCGAATTGAAGATGTTACTGATAAGGTTTTAGGAAATATTGTTGAAAATTTCTCTGAAAAAGAAAGAGAAGCAATAATTAAATCAAATATTGAAATAATTAGAGCCGAGGCAATTGGGGAAACAAACTTGATCGCGAGTGTTAAGCCATTCTATTATGGTAATCAATACTACTTATTTGTATACGAAGAATATAAAGATGTTCGTTTAGTTGGTGCACCACCTTCAGCAATTGGTAAATTTGGTGGCGATACTGACAATTGGGTGTGGCCGCGCCATACCGGTGATTTTTCTATTTTTAGAATTTATGCAGATAAAGACAAT
>JAUVLS010000091.1 GCA_030600625.1 Bacteroidales bacterium | reverse complement strand
GACAATTGCCGAATATGCTCAAATGATAAATGGAGAAGGCTGGTTAAAAAATGAAATGCAATGCAAGTTGAGTATTATTCCTTGTGCAAATTATATACATGATTCTTTGTATGAATTACCTGTAAATCCATCACCGAATTTACAGAATATGCTTTCTGTTTATTTATATCCTTCGTTAGGATTTTTCGAAGGTACAAATTTAAGTGTTGGTCGTGGTACAGAATTTCCTTTTCAGGTTTTTGGCGGACCTGATCTGAAAAATGCAGAATTTACATTTATTCCCGGAAGTATTAATGGTGCAAGTAAGTATCCAAAACACCGTGATAAAAAATGCTATGGTATTGATTTAAGAAACATAGACATAAATGATCTTATTGCTCAGAAAAAAATTAATTTAGAATGGATTCTTTTTGGATATCAGAATATAGAAAACCAGGAAGGATTTTTCAATTCTTTCTTTTATAACATTTCAGGGAATAATCAATTAAAGGAGCAAATTATTCAAAGGAAGTCTGCGGAAGAAATTAGAGAAAGTTGGCAATTAGGTTTAGAAAAATTTAAGCAAATTCGAAAAAAATATCTGATTTATAAAGATTTTGAATAACAGTACAACGCACATTTCTACCTGTCGGCAGACAGGCTTGTGCGTTGAAAAAATGTTAAATGATAGAATACAAAAGAAACTTACCACATATTTTACCCGATGATGGAGTTTTCTTTGTTACTTTTAGAATATATAATTCTTTGCCTTTAAACATCCTGGTTGGTTTAAAAAGCGAATACGAGAAAGAAATTAAATCAACAAAGTCTGCTATTTTAAATTCAAAATTATTAAAATCAAGATTGAATGAAATTTATGATGAATATTTTTATGAGTTTGATTCTTTACTTGATCAGTATGTAAATGATTTTGATTTATCAGTTAATGAAAAGTTGTCAAAAATAATTACTGATTCAATTTATTATTTAGACAATAAAGATTATAAGCTCATATGCTATTGTATTATGCCAAATCATGTTCATTTGATTATTTATAAACTAAGAAAACCTCTATTTGAAATAATGAAAGTTTTAAAAGGTTATTCTGCTAGAGAAATAAATAAAGAGCTTGGTAGAAAAGGTAAATTTTGGCATGCTGAGAGTTATGATAATGTAGTTAGAACAAAAAATGAACTTCACAATAAAATTCAATATGTTTTAAATAATCCTGTAAAAGCTGGTTTAGCAAAAAGCAGAGATGAATGGAAATGGTCATATTGTAATCCTAAATTTTTAGAAAGTTAAAAAATCATCAGGCAGGAATGCCTGATGTACTTGCAAAAACATCCGAAGTTTTTAAAACTTCGGATGTTTAGTTAAATAATAATAGTAGTAATTTTAAATTGTTCTTCCCGGATAAGCTTTTAAAGCAGCTTCCAAAGTTTCCATTGCGTTGGCTAAATCTTCTTTTTTAAGAACATAGGCAATGCGAACTTCGTTTTTACCTAAGCCTGGTGTTGCATAAAATCCTGTAGCCGGAGCCACCATAACAGTTTGCTTTTTATATTCAAATTCGACTAGAATCCATTGTGCAAATTTATCGGCATCATCAATTGGAAGTTTTACAACGGTGTAAAAAGCTCCTTTTGGTTTTGGACAATAAACACCTTCCATTTTATTAAGAGCATCAACCATAAAGTTTCTTCTGTCGATATATTCGTTGTAAACTTCGTCGAAATAATCGTCTGGCGTGTTTAATGCAGCTTCGCTAGCCCATTGTCCGAATGATGGTGGACATAACCGAGCCTGAGCAAATTTCATTGCTGCATTAATTACATCTTTATTTTTTGTGATTAAGGCACCAATCCTAACACCACACATGCTGTAACGTTTCGATACTGAATCCAACAGAATAACATTTTTCTCAATACCTTTTAAATGCATTGCAGAAAAATGAGAGTTTCCATCATAACAAAACTCACGATATACTTCATCCGAATATAAATACAAATCGTATTTTTCGATTAATGTCTTAAGTTGTTGTAATTCCGATTCTGAATATAAATAACCGGTTGGATTGTTAGGATTACAAATTACAATTCCTTTAGTTTTTGGAGTGATTAATTTTTCAAACTCTTCAATTGCAGGTAAAGCAAAATCATTTTCAATTGATGATGTAATTGGCTTAACTACCACTCCTGCCGAAACAGCAAAACCATTATAATTTGCATAAAATGGTTCCGGGATAATTACTTCATCACCAGGGTTTAAAGTAGATAAGAATGCAAAAGTAATTGCTTCTGAGCCTCCGGTTGTAATTAACATTTCGGTATGATCAACATCAATATTAACTCCCTGATAATATTTTGCTAAACCTTTACGATAAGACTCGTTCCCTGCTGAATGACTATATTCAATAACTTTTTCGGTAATATTTTTAATTGCATCTAGAGCTACTTCGGGAGTTGGAATATCTGGTTGCCCAATATTTAAGTGATAAACTTTATGACCTTTCTTTTTTGCTTCCTCTGCATAAGGTACCAATTTTCTGATTGGTGATGCAGGCATCATTTGTCCCTTTTGTGAAATTTGTGGCATGGTAAATTTATTTTATCTCAAAAAAAATTAGTTATTTGTCGTTTTTTCATCAACTACAGTTCTCGAAACTGCTCCGGTAATTTTTAGAGTAACCGGAGATATCTTAGCATTAGAATATACTCTAATTGTTTTAGTAAAAGATCCGATAATTTTTGTATTGTATTTAACTACAATTGTTCCTTTTTTCCCTTTTTTGATAGGTTCTTTAGGCCATGTTGGAGTGGTACAACCACACGAAGCTTTTACGTTAGTTAATAATAATGGTTCTTTTCCCGTATTTTTAAATGCGAACTCACATAAACCATCACTACTGTATTCAATATTTCCGTAATCGTGTGTTGTGTTTTCGAAATAAATTTCAGGAATATCCTTAGTATCCTGGTTCGTATTTATTTCCTCTTGTGAATATGCCGAAAAAACCACAAGACTAACAAATAATAAGCTAATTAGTATTTTTCTCATGATTTATTGGTTTTAAATAAGATTTACAAAGTTAGTTTTTATTGGCAAATTTAAATATGTTATTAAATATTTATATTAAGATTGATTATGATTCTGGTCGCAAAGAAAAGAATTTTGGGAATAAATTTATATTTTTACAGACTTTTCGAAATGAATATAAAGTAGAATAAATAATAGAAATAGCATAGAAATGGAAATTCCCGCAAAATACGATCCGTCATTAACAGAGGATAAGTGGTATAAATATTGGATGAAAAAAGGGTTTTTTCATTCTGAACCTGATGACAGAGAACCATATACCATTGTAATTCCGCCACCAAACGTTACGGGTGTCTTACATATGGGACATATGTTGAATAATACGATTCAGGATATCTTGGTTCGTCGTGCTCGTATGCAAGGGAAAAATGCTTGTTGGGTTCCGGGAACTGATCATGCATCTATTGCTACAGAAGCAAAAGTTGTTGCTAAACTAAAGGATGAAGGTATTGATAAAAATACCTTGTCGAGACAAAAATTTCTTGATCATGCATGGGAATGGAAAGAAAAACACGGTGGTATTATTTTGGAACAATTAAAAAAGCTTGGAGCATCTTGCGATTGGGATCGTACAAAATTTACCATGGACGATGAAATGTCTGAAAGTGTTATTAAAGTTTTTGTTGATTTATATAATAAAGGATTAATTTATCGGGGAGTTCGTATGGTAAATTGGGATCCACAGGCCAAAACAGCAGTTTCTGATGAAGAAGTAAATTACAAAGAAGTTCAGTCGAAATTATATTATGTTCGCTACAAAATTGAAGGAGAAGATGGTTCTGTTACTATTGCAACAACTCGCCCTGAAACTATTTTAGGAGATACAGCTGTTTGTGTTCATCCCGAAGATGAGAGATTTAAAAACCTGCACGGTAAAAAGGTGTTGGTTCCTTTGATAGGTCGTTCTGTGCCAATCATTAAAGATGAATATGTTGATAGGGAATTTGGTACAGGGGCACTAAAAATTACACCGGCACATGATATTAACGATTACGAAATAGGAGATAAGCATAATCTTGAATCGATTGATATTTTCAATGATGATGGAACAATGAATGAAAGTGCTCAACTTTATATTGGCGAAGATCGATTTAAAGCAAGAAAACTTATTGTTAAAGATTTGGAGGAAGCCGGACATATTGTAAAAATTGAAGACTACATAAATAAAATTGGATATTCGGAAAGAACTGATGTTGCTATTGAACCGAAACTTTCAATGCAGTGGTTCTTGAAAATGGAAAATTTAGCTAAACCGGCATTAGAAAATGTGATGAATGATAATATTCAGTTTCATCCGGCAAAATATAAAAACACTCACAAACACTGGATGGAAAATGTAAAGGATTGGTGTGTTTCTCGCCAGTTATGGTGGGGACAGAGAATACCTGCATATTATTTACCTGAGAGTGGTTATGTTGTTGCAAATACGGCTGATGAAGCTGTTGAGCTGGCAAAAGAAAAATCAGGAAATAAGAATTTAACTCTGAATGATTTAAGACAGGACGAAGATGTTTTAGATACATGGTTTTCGTCCTGGTTATGGCCTATTTCTGTATTTAACGGAATTAACGATCCTGATAATAAAGATTTTAATTATTATTATCCTACAAACGATCTTGTTACTGCACCGGAAATTCTTTTTTTCTGGGTAGCACGGATGATAATGGCCGGATATGAATATAAAAACGAAAAACCATTTAAGAATGTTTATTTAACAGGGATAGTTCGTGATCAATTACGTCGTAAAATGTCAAAATCTCTGGGTAATTCACCAGACCCAATTGAACTAATGAAAAAATATGGTGCCGATGGCGTAAGAGTTGGAATGCTTTTGTGTTCGCCTGCTGGCGGTGATTTGCTTTTCGATGAAAGTTTAACTGAACAGGGACGAAATTTTGGAAATAAAATCTGGAATGCATTCCGTTTGGTGAAAAGCTGGAAAGTGGATGAAACTATAGAACAACCGGAATCATCCATAAAATCTATTGAATGGTTTAATCATAGGTTAAACGGCGAAATCAAAAACATCAATAATCTTTACGAAAAGTTTAGATTATCGGATGCTTTAATGGCTGTCTACAAATTGTTCTGGGATGAGTTTTCATCATGGTACCTGGAATTGATAAAACCGGCTTATCAAAAGCCTATCGATAAAAAATCCTATGAGCAAACACTTGAGTTTTTTGATATTCTTGTAAAATTACTTCACCCTATTATGCCATTTATTACTGAAGAGATATGGCAACTAATGGAAGAGCGTAAAGATGGAGAAAGTTTGATGATTGAGAAAATGCCGGAGGCAAAATCATTTGATAAAAAAATCATTGAAACTTTCGAACGAATTAAAGAAATCATTTCCGGAGTACGTAATGTACGTAATGAAAACAATATAGCTCAAAAAGAAATTCTTTCGTTAAAAGTTAAGGGTGAATATAGTAAAGAATATGGCTCTTGTGTAATAAAAATGGCAAACCTTTCATCTATTGAAAATACAGAAACCAAAATTGATGGTGTCGTTTCTTTTATGGTAAAATCTACCGAGTTTTATATTGAGTTGGGTGATTTGGTAGATGTTGAAGAAGAATTAAAAAAACTGAACGATGAGTTGGAATACAATAAAGGATTTTTGGCAACTGCAATGAAAAAATTGAGTAACGAACGTTTTGTTCAGAATGCTCCTGAAAAGGTTGTAAACATTGAAAAACAAAAGAGGGATGATGCCGAAGCTAAAATTAAAGTTTTAGAGGAACGAATTGCCGGGTTAAAATAATTAAACTTTCATACTGATAATCAGATAATAATAGAATTTGTATTTATAAACACAATTAAAAAAGGACTACAAGCTATTGACTTTTAAAGATTTCTCATTAATTTAGCAGTCCTTTTTTAATGAAAAAATTATACTATGAAAGAATTGGAAATCAGGTTGAACCCAAATCCGTTGGTTCAGTTCCTTAAAAAAATGCCGTCGCAATTTACACGTCAGGATATAATCTATTTTATTGAAGAGAACGAGAT
>JAUVLS010000210.1 GCA_030600625.1 Bacteroidales bacterium | reverse complement strand
TTTAAAATCAGCTCGTAAAATTATAAAAATATTCTATAAATTAAGATTAATATAAATAAATTTACCCTACACTAATATTTTCTGAATTTTATCAATTGCATTTTGCACATTCTTAGTATGATCGAAACTCAAGGTCAATTTGTTATTTGTTTCTTTCATTTTTATATCTTTTGGGTTTTGTTGAATAAAACCTAAAATTTTAGAAAATATTGTTGATTTGTAATAAGGGGATTCCTGGTTGCTTATAAAATAAGCCACCATTCTCTTATTTTTTAAATTTATTTTTTCAAACCCCAGTTCAACTGCCAGCCATCGTAATCGGACTATATTCATTAGTTCAACTGTTTGTGAAGGTAATTCCCCAAATCTATCTTTTAATTGACTTTCAAAATCGAGAAGTTTTTCTTCAGTTTCAATATTATCTAACTCTCGATATAATCTGATTCTCTCCGAAATATTATTAATATAATTATCAGGAAAAAGCAGTTCGAGATCAGTATCAATTTGACAATCAGCAACAAACTTTTGTTGTGCAATTTGTTTTTCTATTTCTATTTCTTGCTCTTTTTCATAAAGTTCCTGGAAAGACGATTCTTTAAGTTCTAAAATGGCTTCATTTAAAATCCGATGATAAGTTTCAAAGCCAATATCGGTAATAAAACCACTTTGTTCAGCTCCTAGAAGATTTCCTGCTCCTCTGATATCTAAATCCTGCATTGCAATATTAAATCCACTACCCAATTCTGAAAATTCTTCAATAGCTTTTAATCTTCTTCTGGCTTCCTGAGTTACTGAAGTTAACGGTGGGGCAAGTAAATAACAAAAAGCTTTTTTGTTTGAACGACCAACCCTGCCTCGTAGCTGATGGAGATCACTTAATCCAAAATTTTGAGCATTATTAATAATTATAGTATTTGCATTCGGAATATCTAAGCCTGATTCAACAATAGTTGTTGCAATTAAAACATCATAATCGTAATTGATAAAATCGAGCATAACTTTTTCAAGTTTATTCCCTTTCATTTGTCCGTGTGCAACAACCGTTTTAACATCAGGACAAAGATTATTAATAAGAACTTCAATTTCCTGAATATTTTGAATCCGGTTATGTATAAAAAATACTTGTCCGTTACGTTGAAATTCGTAATCAATAGCTTCTTTAATAATATCTTTATTAAAAGTATGTAGCTCTGTTATTATTGGATACCTGTTAGGAGGAGGTGTGTTAATTATTGAAAGGTCGCGTGCGCCCATCATTGAGAATTGTAAAGTTCTTGGAATTGGTGTAGCTGTTAGTGTTAAAGTATCAACATTTATTTTTATTTTTTTTAGTTTTTCTTTTACAGCTACTCCGAATTTTTGTTCTTCGTCAACAATTAGCAATCCAAGATCTTTAAAACGGATTTCTTTTCCAACTAATTTGTGAGTGCCAATAATAATATCAGTTTTTCCTTCAGCTAAGTTTTTGATTGTTTCTGTTTGTTGCTTTTTTGTTCTTAATCTGCTTAAATATTCAATATTGCAAGGAAAATCAGCAAGTCTTTCTTTAAATGTTTGATAATGCTGTAAGGCCAATATTGTTGTTGGAACCAAAATAACTACTTGTTTACTATCGGTAACAGCTTTAAAAGCCGCACGTATTGCTATTTCGGTTTTGCCGAACCCTACATCACCGCATATCAGCCTGTCCAGAGGAGTTTTAGACTCCATGTCCGTTTTTATTGAATTTGTTGATGTTAGCTGATCCGGGGTGTCCTCGTATATAAATGATGATTCTAATTCTTTTTGTAGATATGTGTCGGGCGAAAAGGCAAATCCTTTTTGTTCTTTACGTTGTGCGTACAATTGAATCAGTTCTTTAGCTATGTCTTTTATTTTTGACTTAGTATTTTGTTTTAGTTTTTGCCATGCACCTGTTCCGAGTTTATAAATTTTAGGTGGTTCTGCATCTTTGCTTTTATATTTTGAGATTTTATGTAATGCATGAATACTAATATATAAAGTATCCTGATCTTTATAAACCAGCTTTATGGCTTCTTGTGTTTTTCCATTAATATCAATTTTCTCTAAACCACCGAATTTCCCAATACCATGATCAATATGTACTATATAATCGCCTGGATGAAGTCCTGTTAACTTGCGAATGGTTATCTGTTCTTTCTTTTGCAGGCTATTTTTTATTTTAAACTTATGATATCGTCCGAAAATTTGATGATCAGTATAAAGACAAATTTTTAGGTCATGATCGATAAATCCTTCGTGGATAGTTTTTAATATTGGTTCAAACTTTATTTCCGTTTTTATATCATTAAAAATAGCTTCGAGTCGCTCAATTTGTTTTTCATTATCGGATAAAATGTAAGTTGTATAATTTTTCTTGGTGTTTTGAAGAATGTTATCAGCTAATAATTCAAAGTTTTTATTAAATGCCGGTTGGTGCGATGTTTTAAATAAAATTTCATTTTGTTTAAAGTAACTATTCTGTCCAAACTCAATACATTTAGATTTACTGATAGCTTCAAGGATATTTTCTTTAGATATTATTTGGTTTTCTTTTGTTTGCTCATTCAGTTTTTTCTGAATTTCGGCTATCTTATCTAATATGAAAGTAAGATTATCAGTCCAAACAATGGAATCCTGTGTAAGAAAATGAAAAAAAGACTCTGTTTGTTTAAAATCTGTATTGTCTTTATCGGGATTGACAATTTTGGGAACAATTGAAATTTGAGAGAAATTTTCTTTAGATAACTGATTTTCTATATCAAATGATCTTATCGATTCAACTTCATCACCGAAAAAATCAATTCTGTAAGGCAGATCTGATGCAAATGAGAAGATATCTATAATACTTCCTCGGATTGAGTATTGACCGGGTTCGTAAACAAAATCGACATACCGAAAATGATATTCTTGCAAAAGCTCTTGTATAAAATCAATTGAAAGCTGTTCGCCGACACTCAGTTTTAGAGTAGAGTTTAATAAATTATTTTTATTAATAACTTTTTCGATAATTGCTTCAGGGTAAGTAACAACAATTAATTTTTCATTGTTTGCAAGCAGTTGTAATGTTTCTGCTCTTAATAACAGATTTGAACTATCTTCCTGTCCATAAACAATCGATCTTTTAAATGAAGTCGGGAAAAAAATTGTTTTTTGATCAGAAATAATTGATATATCATTCTGAAAATAGGCAGCTTCTTCTTTATCGGGAAGTATTATTAAATGATTGCAACTAAGATTATTTATGATATTGGAAATATAAAGACTCCGGGCAGAGCCGGTAAGATTTTTTAAAAATAATTTTTCAGTTTTATTAATTGAATTAGTACATTCAATAATTTTTGAATGCTCCTTAATAACTTTATTTAATAATTTTATTTCCAAAACCTGACAAAGTTAAAAATAAAAAAGGTAGTTGTAATTCAACCACCTTTTTTGAACGTATTTTTTAAAATAATTTTATTTTCCAGTTTTAGTTAAAAAATGTTCGGCTTTTTCAACCATTTGTTTTGACCCCGTGTATAAAGGAACACGTTGATGTAAAGTTTCAGGTTTAATATCCATAATTCTTATTTCACCATCAGTAGCTTTACCTTCGGCTTGTTCAGCTATAAAAGCCATAGGATTACATTCGTACAATAATCTTAGTTTTCCATTTGGAGCACTTTCGGTTTCGGGGTAAATAAATACTCCTCCTTTTAATAAGTTTCTATGAAAATCTGCAACAAGCGATCCAATGTATCGTGCCGAATATGGCCGATTAGTTTTTTTATCTTTTTCCTGGCAATATTTAATGTATTTTTT
>JAUVLS010000208.1 GCA_030600625.1 Bacteroidales bacterium | reverse complement strand
TGATTCCGTACGACTAACACTATAAGCTTTTAGTTGTGTCATATCACTATTTGATAGCTGTAATTGTTTTCTAACTTTTCGTGCCATATATTATATTTTGACACAAATATACAATATTATTTAATGAACGCTATACTAGTGGACATTTATGATGTAAAATATGTAAAAATTAATGATGTTGAAATGTATGAGAATATCATTCTTGGTTCATCAACCTGGGGTAAAGGAATATTACAAGCCGACTTTGAAAGATTTCTATATGATATATTGAAATTTGCCAACTTAAAAGGGAAAAAAATTGCAATTTTCGGAACCGGTGATTCCTCAATTTATCCGGATTCTTTTGCCGATTCAATTGGAATTATATTTGAAGCCTTAGAAGGCAAAGGTGTTACCTTTGTTGGCGAATTCCCTACAAAAGGATATAAGTTTGATTCATCATTATCTATTTTTGGTGATAAATTTATTGGTTTACCTTTAGATGATGATTCAGATGAAGAACAAAATAAACTTCGCATAACACTTTGGACTGATTTGCTTAAATCTGACCTTAACTAATCTCGATTCTAAATTTAGATTTTACGAAAATTCTGTTATATTTATCGTCTTTAAATCAAGAAACTATTCTTATGAAAACGGTGATAATTTATACAACGAAACATGGCTGTACCGATAAATGTGCTCATACATTAGCTAATGAATTGGAAACTGACATAAAATTAGTTAATCTTGAAACAGAGCGTAATATAAGTATAGCTGAGTATGAAACCATAATTATTGGCGGATCAATTCATGTCGGAATGATTAATAAAAAGGTTAAAAGTTTCATCGATAAAAATCTTGATACCTTATCCAAAAAGAAATTAGGCCTTTTCTTATGCTGCATGTACGAAGGAGAAAAAGCACTAGAGCAATTTCAAAATGCCTTCCCTGAAATAATTAGAAATAAAGCGGTAGCACATGGTCTTTTTGGTGGCGAATTCGATTTTGATAAAATGAATTTTCTGGAAAAAGCAATAGTTAAAAAAGTTGCTAACGTAGAACATAGTATATCAAATATCAATTATGCCAATATCAAAGCTTTTGCCGAAAAGATATTAAAATAATTAATTATGAAATATAATTGCATTATTATATCTTGCAACTTTAAAATTCTACTATAAAAAATTAAAACTTTAATATTATGAAGCGAAAAATTTCAGCACTTATTTTATCAATTTTTGCAATTTTAATTATTGCAGGTTTTGGAAATCAAACAAAAACCATGGAGACAGAAAATGAAATTCAGAACAAAGTAAATGAGTTTATTGAAGTAGAATTAACTTCTGATATAAGCCACTTATCTGAAAATCAAAAAGAAATGCTTGGATATTTATTCGATGCCGCCAAATTAATGGAAGATATTTTCTGGAAACAAGCATACGGAAATAAAGAAGAATTATTCAATAGTATTACAGATCCTGTAGTAAAAGAATTTGCAAAAATCAATTACGGGCCATGGGAAAGGTTAAATAATAATACTCCTTTCTTTGATAGTATCCCAAAACCAGCAGGTGCAAACTTTTATCCTGTTGATATGACTAAGGAAGAATTTGATGCAATTGAATTCGAAGATAAAACAAGCTTATACACCTTAATTCGCAGAGATGATGAAGGTGAATTATATCCAATACCTTATCATGAAGCATTTAAAGAAGAGACAGAAAAGGCTGTTGAATTAATTAAAAAGGCAGCAGAGTTAGCAGAAGATGAAGGATTTAAAAAGTACCTGGAATTAAGAGTTAAAGCATTACAAACTGATGATTATTACGAAAGCGATGTTGCCTGGATGGAAATGAAAACAAATGATATTGATTTTGTTGTTGGCCCGATCGAAAATTACGAAGATGCATTATACGGATATAAAGCTGCTCATGAATCTTTCATTTTAATAAAAGACCATGAATGGAGTAAAAAACTGGAAAAATTTGCAGCTTTGCTTCCTCAATTCCAAAAAGATTTACCGGTACCTGATGAATACAAAAGTGAAACTCCGGGAAGCGATTCAGATTTAGGAGCTTATGATGCTGTTTATTACGCTGGCGATTGTAATGCAGGGAGTAAAACAATTGCTATTAACCTGCCAAACGACGAACAAGTCAGATTAGACAAAGGAAGTCGTAAGCTTCAATTGAAAAATTCAATGCGAGCTAAATTCGACAAAATATTAGTTCCAATTTCTGATTTGCTAATTGACGAAGAACAAAGAAAACATGTAAAATTTGATGCTTTCTTCGAAAATACAATGTTCCACGAGGTAGGTCATGGTTTAGGAATGGGGAAGACTATTGATGGTAGTCAAACTGTACGCGAAGCCTTGCAAAATTATTACACATCAATTGAAGAAGGCAAAGCTGATATATTAGGGCTTTATGTTGTAACTAAGTTATACGAAATGGGCGAATTATCAAGCGGCGAAGTAATGGATAATTTTGTTACGTTTATGGCCGGTATTTTTCGTTCGGCACGTTTTGGTATTGCAAGTTCGCATGGAAAAGCTAACATGATGCGTTTTTATTTTTTCCAGGAAAAGGGTGCATTTACCAGAGATGAAACTACCGGAACATATAAGGTTGATTTCGAGAAAATGAAAGCAGCTATGGATGAGTTAGCTCAAAAAATCCTAATCATCCAGGGAGATGGAAATTACGAAGAAGCTAAAGCCTGGGTTGAAGCCGATGGTAAAATTAAGGAAATCTTACAAAAAGATTTAGACAGAATTAATGCTGCTGGTATACCAAGAGATATTAGATTTAAGCAGGGAAAAGAAATGCTTGGATTAAACTAAAACAATATTTTATATGTAAAAAGGTTCAATAAATAATTATTGAACCTTTTTTTCTAATAACAGTAAATGAATCTTAAGGATATTAAATATTATTTTTTATTTTGTTTAATAATAATTCCATTAACGTTATTAAGTCAGGTAAATGGAAATGGTAATCACGTAAATGATACCATTGAATGGAATAATCCGGACTCATTTCACAACGACAGTTTACTTATAAATAATCAAATAAAATATGATCAATTTTACGATTCGTTAATAACAAAAGCTTCAAAAAATAAAATAACCAAAACTGCTCTCGATCTTCTATTAATAAATCAACCTACATCAGGTAAATTTATAGGTGTTGAAGATTTAAGAAATGAAGAATATTACAGATTATATTCCGGTAAAAAAATCAGGAATATAGAAATTGTAAAACTTGACGTATTTGGGCCTACTTTAAAAGATACAACAACAACAGCTACCAGTTTGATAAACAAATTTGGAAATAATACACATATTAAAACCCGTGAATTTATTATTAGAAATAATCTTCTCTTCAACTCAGGAGATACTATCAATCCAATTTTATTAGTTGATAATGAGAGATTAATTCGACAATTAGGTTATATAAAAGATGCATCAATTCAAATTGCAGAAATACCAGGATCACCTGATTATGTTGATGTACTTATAATAACAAAAGATGTTTATTCAGCAGGTTTTTATGTTGATTTGTTTAATTTAGAATCCGGTGTAATAGAAGTATATGAAAACAATCTTGCAGGAATTGGCCACAAATTGCATGGTAGCCTTTATTTAAATGCAAATGAAATACCACCAACAGGATTTGAATTTAATTACAATATAAATAATTTAGGAGGTTCATTCGTAAAATCAAGAATTCAATATTTAAAAGCATTTGAAACAGAAAAGTTTGGAATTACATTAAACCGAACTTTCTTTTCATATAACACTAAATGGGCAGGAGGACTTAGGATTTATCAAACATCTTCGT
>JAUVLS010000011.1 GCA_030600625.1 Bacteroidales bacterium | reverse complement strand
AGGTGTATTTCCCTTTAAACGCGAATCGGAAGATCCAACGCGAATGTTTGCCGGAGAAGGAGGACCTGAACGAACCAATAAAAGATTCCATTATCTTTCAAAAGGACAAAAAGCAAAACGTTTATCTACAGCCTATGATTCAGTTACACTTTATGGAGCAAATCCTGGTATTCGTCCTGATATTTTTGGGAAAATTGGCAATTCCGGTGTTTCAGTGGCCTGTTTAGATGATGCTAAAAAGCTTTATTCAGGTTTTGATCTTCTTGATTCTTATACATCAGTTTCGATGACAATTAACGGACCCGCTCCCTTTATGGTAGGTTATTTCATAAATACAGCGATTGATCAAAGTTGCGAAAAGTATATAATTGAAAATGGTCTGGAAGAAAAAGTAAAAAAACAGATTAAGAAAATATACAAAGAGAAAGGGGGAAATCTTCCTGAATATCAAGGGAATTTACCTGATACGAATAACGGACTAGGTTTATTTCTATTAGGAATAACTGGCGATCAGGTATTGCCTAAAAACATTTATGACAAAATAAAGGAAAATACTTTACAAAAAGTGAGAGGAACAATTCAGGCTGATATTTTAAAAGAGGATCAGGCACAAAATACATGTATCTTCTCAACCGATTTTGCTCTAAAAATGATGGGTGATATTCAGGAATATTTTATCGAAAAAGATGTTAAGAATTTCTATTCAGTATCCATTTCTGGTTATCATATGGCTGAAGCCGGAGCTAACCCTATTACTCAACTTGCTTTTACCCTGGCCAATGGTTTCACATTTGTCGAGTATTATCTATCCCGGGGCATGAAAATAGATGATTTTGCACCCAGCTTATCATTTTTCTTTTCTAATGGTTTGGATCCTGAATATTCTGTGATTGGGAGAGTAGCCAGAATAATATGGTCAAAAGCAATGAAAAATAAATATAAAGCCAACTCTTTATCTCAAAAACTTAAATACCATATTCAAACTTCCGGAAGGTCTTTACATTCTCAGGAAATTGAGTTTAATGATATAAGAACTACACTACAGGCACTTTCAGGAATCTACGATAATTGCAACTCTTTACATACAAATGCATATGATGAGGCTATTACTACTCCTACAGAAGAATCTGTCAGGCGAGCGATGGCTATTCAAATGATAATCAATCATGAATATGGATTGGCAAAAAACCAGAATCCTTTACAAGGTTCTTTTATCATAGAAGAATTAACGGAGCTTGTGGAAGAAGCTGTATTACTGGAATTTGACAGACTTACAGATCGTGGAGGTGTCTTAGGTGCAATGGAATCAATGTATCAGAGAGGTAAAATACAGGACGAATCTCTTTATTATGAGTCTCTTAAACACAGTGGCGAACTTCCTATTATGGGAGTAAATACATTTTTATCATCTCAAGGTTCACCAACTGTAGTCCCAAGAGAAGTAATCAGAGCAACTGAAAAAGAGAAAAATTATCAAATCGAAAATTTAAAAAGTTTACATAAGGCAAATGAAAATATCTCTAAGAAAATATTAACAGATCTCAAACAAGCGGTTCTTGATAATAAGAACACTTTCGAATATCTGATGGAAGTAACAAAATATTGTTCTATTGGACAAATTACAAATGCTTTGTATGAAGTAGGAGGCCAGTATAGAAGAAATATGTAAATAAATTCGAAACCTAAGAAATATATTTTTGATATCTAAATCTTTCGGTGTATCTTGAAATAAATTAAATAGAATCATTTTTGAACAAATTCTAATAACTCTATAAAACTCTAAGTATGAATTACAAAATAGATTATTCAGCAGAAAACTTAATTCTTGTCATTAATCCCAGAATTCCTTTTACTAAAATTGGAATTTACAATAATAAAAACCTTGTGTTTTTAAAAAAAATAATACATCATGAAGAAGATTTGCGAAAATTTTCAAAGTTCGAAGACCAGGCAAATTATAGAAAAGATGCAATAATAAAAGAGTTGAAAGATAATGATATCGATTTCGAAAAAATTAGACTTGTGATTAGTAGAGGTGGTTTGCTTAAACCTGTAAAATCAGGCGTTTATCTTATTACTGATAAAGTAAAACAGGATCTTGCTAATTCAATTCAGGGCACGGATGTAGTCAATTTAGGAGGATTAATTTCAGGAAGTATTGTTGATGAACTACCAAATGCAAATGCTTTCGTTGCTGATCCGGTAGTTGTTGATGAGTACAATGATCTTGCGAGGGTTACAGGTTTACCTGAACTAAAAAGAAAATCTATTTTTCATGCACTAAATCAAAAATATATCGCACAACAATACTCAAAATCCATACATAAAGAATATAAAGATCTGAATTTGATTGTTGCTCATTTAGGATCTGGAATAACCATTGGTGCACACCAAAAAGGATGTGTTATTGATTCAAATATGGGATACGATGGTGATGGCCCGTTTTCTCCTATGAGAGCTGGTAGTTTACCTACAGGAGAACTAATCCGACTGTGTTTTAGCGGGAAATATACCGAAGAAGAGTTGTTAAGAAAAGTAAGCGTGGAAGGTGGTTTGTATGCTCATTTTGGAACTTTTAGCGGTTTAGAGATAAACAAAAGAGTTGAGGAAGGTGATAAAGATGCTGCATTTATTTTTGAAGCTATGGCATACCAGGTTTCTAAAACTATTGGCTCTATGTATGCAGTCTTAGGAGGAAAAGTAGATGCCATATTAATTACAGGATCAGTTGCTCATAGCTCATGGTTTGTTCGTAAAATATTAGAAAGAGTTGAAGATATAGCGCCTGTTTCTGTATATCCGGGATCTGATGATATACAAACATTAGCCCTGAAAGGGCTTGCTGTATTACATGGAGATGAAGATGTACGTGTTTACTAAAGATATGACCCAATAATAAATCTGAAGTGGTGTTTCTTTACGAAACACCATTTTTTATTATTTCTTTAATATATTTATCCGGAACCTGAATTGTTACAACCTCTCCGGTTGCAGTTACTATATTATTAGCAAATACTTCCACATCAACGGTAACCTTTCTTCCATTAATTTCTCTAATTCTCCCTCTAATCTGCAAAGTACAATCAATAGGTGTCGGCTTTAAGTATTTTACATTTAACGTGCCGGTTAGAAACCTGAATGAGGGTTCTGTATCCATCTCCCTGTTTTCTTTTTTATACATGGCAGCCGCTGCCGAACCTGTACCATGACAATCAATCAGAGAGGCAATTAAACCGCCATATACAAAACCAGGAATAGCAGTATGATATGGTTTAGGAGTGAATGTACTTAAAGTTTCATCACCATCCCAAACAGTTTTTATTTGATATCCATGTTCATTTAGATTTCCACAACCATAGCAGTGGCTTAAGTGATCAGGATAATAATCTTGAAATACCTTTACCTTTTTCATTTAAAAATAATTTAATTCAAGCCAAAATTAATCAAATCCATTCATTTTGAAAGAAATATTTATTAATTATCCAATTTATATATGAATTAAATTAATTTACTAGAATGTAGAATTTATGATTTACAAAATCTTAAAAAAATATTATTTATAGTCTATTAATGCTATTTTTGTCTTTTTTCGAATATTTTAAAGAAAAGGCAAGAAATCCCTGCGCTCTTGGCGCAGGGCTGAATTGCCATCCTGGTAACAGGATAAATTGTATTTTTGTTAAATGGTTAAGATAACAGATGATTTATGGTATTGGCATCATAATGTGTCGGAGTGTTATTATCATATTCAGTTGACAATAAAATATAGGCGATCAGTTTTTCAAGAAGAAATAGAAAAAGAAATACTAGAGATAATGTTTGGATTTATGGAACGATATTATATAGAAGTTCAAACAGTAGGGTATGATAAGAACCATGTTCATCTTTTATGCAGGTTTTTGCCCAAATATTCAGGTGGTCAGGTAATTCAATTGATGAAGAGTATTACATCACGAATATTATTTCAGAAATTTCCAGAAATAAAAAGGCAGTTATGGGGAGGTGAATTTTGGTCAGATGGTTATTATATAGGAACAGTGAGTGGAAGAGGAGATAGAAAAATAATAGAGAATTATATAAAAAATCAAGGACGGGAAGAAGATATCAAACAATTGAAGTTATTTAATATTTAAGACGCCCTGTGCTCTTGGCACAGGGTAGTTCACAACACAATCAAGAATTTATTAAATTGAACAATTAATAATAAAATATTTGAATATAATATTAAACTTTACCATATCTATTAAGTCTTATTTGATTAGGGGAAATTATAGCAGCAATAAAATTTAAACTTTATATATTCGTACAATTGTTAAATATGAAAAACTTAAAATTAATTCCAAATAAATTTAAAATCTCTATTTTAATATTTATTCTATTTCCTATTAGCCTTATTGCTCAGGAAGAATTTAGAGATTCACCTCCAGAAATTATTAAACTTTTTAACGAAAGTCAAAGTTATTATTCTCTCGATGATGAAATAATTAATGGTTGTGTATATCCTCTTCCCGATTCCAGAATAAATGGGCATCCATATCTAAATGACCAATGGACCGAAGCGATATTTTTTGTAAACAATAAAAAATATACAAATCTTTTAATCAAATATGATTTAACAATTGATGATATTATTTTAAAAGCAGAAATTGAAAATGGTATTCAAAAATTAATTAATCTCAATAAATTTCAAATAGATTCTTTTATTATTGGGAATTCCTTTTTTGTAAATTCACGCATTTTCTTTCCAGAAGAGAAAAAACATACTTATTATGAACAAGTATACAGAGGTAAATATTCTTTATTTAAAAAATATGAAAAAGTATTTATTAAACAGTATAATGATATTACACCATACGGTAAATACTCTATCATAAGAACTAACCTCTATCTTTATAACAATGTAGAACTAATTAATGTAGATAGAAGATCTTTATTTATAAAATGTTTTGAAAAGGAAAAGCAGAGTGAAATTAAATCCTTTATGAAAAAATATAATATTATATACAAGAAAGCTTCTCAACAACAATTAAAAGAACTCATGAATTATTGCTCTAAGTTAATCTCTAATTAATATGAAATCTACAATATTTAATTTTTGTCTTTTCTTTTTTATTATTCTAACAAATACTCTATTGGGTCAGGAAAAAGAAAAGAATATCTATGTAAAAGCTCAAAGTTTAAGCTGGGATAATTTTTCTAAATATATTGAAATTGAAAATAATGTGCGGTTTTTCTATCATCAAGATAGTATTCCTAACATCGAAATATTAGTAAAAAATGACAGTGTTCTTTTAGAGCAAGTGCTTAAAGAAAGTTTTTCTTCATATGGAATAAATGTCTCAAAAGATGGAAATGACAACTATTTTTTATTTAAGGATTTCTCAATTCACCGAAATTTAGACAATTTATTTCCTAAAAATCAACAAGAAAATATGACACAAAAAGAAAAAGAATCTACAAATACCGATAAAGAATATTTAACAACTCATCAGGACTTCATTTCAGAGAGTGTAGTAATAGGCTCTAATGGAAATGGAAATGGAAATGGACATAGAAATGGAAAGGAAAAAGTCTTAATAAGTGGTTATGTCACAAATTTCAGTGATGGAGATATAATACCGCAAGCAAGATTAAAAATAAATGAAACAAATAAAAATGTAATTACTAATTCATCCGGATATTATGAAATACAATTAAAACCAGGCACTTATACACTAACAGCCAACAGCTTAGGGATGTACGAAAAAAATTACAAATTAACCATTGTCTCAAATGGACAATTAAATATTCCTCTTAAAACAAAATCTTTTCTTCTTGATGAAGCTGTTGTATCTGCAAATCGTAATCATAATGTTAGAAGTACAACAATGGGATTTGAAAAAATTACAGCAAAATCAATAAAAGAATTACCTGTTGTTTTAGGAGAGCCAGATATTGTCAAGGTAGCATTGCTACTCCCCGGAGTACAAACCATAGGAGAAATATCCTCTGGATTTAACGTGCGTGGAAGCCCTGCAGATCAAAATATGTTTTATATAAACGATTTGCCAATATATAATTCCTCACATTTATTTGGGCTTTATACTACGTTTAATTCCGATGCTGTTAATGCGTTTGAATTTTATAAAAGTAATATCCCAATAGAATATGGAGGCCATTTATCTTCAATATTTGATATTGAAGCAAAAAAAGGAAATACGGAAAATTTCTCTGCAAGAGGAGGTATTGGCCCTTTGTCAAGTAGAGCTTTAATTGAAGGCCCTATTCGAAAAGATAGTAGCAGCAGCTATCTTATTAGTTATAGATCGACATACTCTGATTGGATATTAAATCAAATTGATAATATAGATATAAAAAATAGTTCGGCTTCATTTTATGATGCCCTTATGAATTTTTCATTTCGTTTAACTAAAAAAGATAATATAGCTTTATTTTTATATGGCAGTAGTGATTTTGCAGATCTTGCTTTCGGTATTAAAAGTAAATATACTAATCTGGGTGCATCTATGAAATGGACACATGTTTTTAATAAAAAACTTATAAGCGAATTAGATATCGTTAAAAGCCAGTATTACTATGACACAGAAAGTTATGAAATAGCATACTTAGGCTATAAAAATTCTTTTGAATTAAACCATAATGAAGCTAAATTGAAATTTAAATATTACTTAAATGATAAGCAAGAATTTGAATTAGGGATTAATGCTAAATTGTATCTATTGAATAATGGTGATCTTTTACCTCTTAATGAAGAATCGACAATTAAACCAATAGAATTTGAATCTGAAAAAGCAATTAGCGGCAGTATGTTTCTATCAGATAAATGGGATATTTCAAATAAAATAAGCATCGAAGGTGGTATTCGTGCTACATATTACTCCTATTTGGGTCCAAAAACAATATTTACATATGAAGAAAACGCTCCCAGAGATATCAATAATATCACAGATACTGTAAAATATGGGAATAATAAATCTATCAGTGATAATATAAATTTTGATTTCAGAATCTCGGGGAAATATGAAATTAATCCCAATTTATCCGTAAAAGCAAGTTATAATACCCTTCATCAATATATTTTCATGCTATCTAATACAGTTTCAGTCTCTCCTACAAGCAAATGGAAATTAAGTGATCCTCATATTGAACCAATGAAAGGAAAGCAATATTCATTAGGTTTTTATAAAAATCTTTGGAATGATAAAATAGAAACATCAGTAGAGTTATATTACAAAGAGGTAGAAAACCAGGTTGAATATAAAGATGGCGCTGATTTCTTAACTAATCAGTATCCGGAAACTGCAGTTATTCAGGGAGATATAAAAGCGTATGGTATTGAAATTATGTTAAGGAAGAAAATAGGAAAAATAAATGGATGGGTTAATTATACATATTCAAAGGCAGAAGTTACAGCCCTGAATCCACTAACTGGAGAAATGAACAACCGGGGTCATGCCTATCCTACTAATTACGATAGACCTCACGCAGCAAATTTGGTCCTAAACTATAAAGCTACAAAACGAATTAGTATATCAATGAATGTAGTTTATTCAACTGGACGACCAGTTACATATCCAACTTCAATTTATTACCAAAATGGCATTCAGATAACTGGTTTTTCAAGGCGAAATGAATATCGCCTTCCTGATTATTTCAGAACTGATCTTTCAATTAATATTGAAGGAAATTTAAAGAAAAGTAAATTTGCTCATAGCTCCTGGTCTATTGGATTGTATAATTTAACAGCAAGAAAAAATCCTTACTCAATAGTATTTCAAAACGTAGATGGTGAAATTAAAGGATATAAAATTTCAATACTTGGAACAATTATTCCTTCAATAAATTATAATTTGAAATTTGGCAACTATGAAAATTAGAAACTTAATATTAATACTTTCATTAATTGTACTTGGCTGTAAAGATGAATTTTTACTCGATTCAAAAACTTATGAATCTTTAATGGTCGTTGATGGGGTTATTACAAATGAGGAAGGGCCATATATGGTTAAGATATCTCAATCATTACCTGTCAATTATCTTGCAGAAATTCCTTATGAAAATTGCATAGTTACATTAATAGAAAATACAGGTACGACAGAAATACTTACAGAAATAGAACCCGGAAAATATATGACTTCTGAAAGCGGGATGAAAGGTATTATTGGTAACGAATATAGTATCTCAATTTTTACCCCGGAAGGTAAAGAATATCACTCTGATTTTCAAGAATTAAAAGAGCTTGTTGATTTAGAATCTGTATATGCAGAACCAGATTCTTTATTAGATATTGATTATCCCTTTGGATTGCCCGGTTACCAGTTTTATGTTGATACTGAAACAGCACCAACACAAGAAAATTATTTCTTATGGAGTATGACTGAAACATTTGAATATGACATAGATCAGGAAATTGCATACGTAGAAACCAGGTTTGGTGATTATCTTTATAGTAATCCTAGATACGATACTCTTATAACCTGTTGGAGAACTCAAAATGTAAATTATATTTTTACAGGTACCACTTCCAAATTAAGCATACCCCAAATTACACATCAACCATTGCACTTTGTAGGCACCAACTCAAAAAAACTTACTAAAAGATATAGTGTTTTAATTCAGCAATACACAATTGGAGAAAATGCATATAATTATTGGCAAGGTATTGAAGAACAGAGCTCAAATGAAAATTTCCTTGTATCTAGTCAACCTTATACTATAAAAGGAAACATAGAAAATATTAACAATGATGAAGAAATTGTTTTAGGATACTTCACTGTTGCTTCAGTTTCTCAGAAAAGAATATTTGTCGAAAAATCTTATGATCCTTTTTATTATAACACTTGTCTAGTAAAAACAGACCCAATTGAAATAAGAGATTATAAAAAAAAATTCCCACCACCCTACTTTTGGGTAAAAGTTGATGATGGCACGTTTGGAATAGTAGATAAATACTGTATAGATTGCAGAAATGAAGGAGGGAATCTTAAGAAACCAGAATTTTGGATAGATAAATAAATTGGTTCAACTAATAATTATCAATATTATCTTAGGTAATCATGAAATTTAAAAGTATTCTAATAATTCTTTCAATAATAACTCTTGGATGCAAAGATGAGTTTTTATTGGAAACAAAAAATTATGAACCAATTATGGTTGTTGATGGAATGATTTCTAATGAAGCAGGTCCTTATGCCATTAAATTATCACTTACATCTCCTGTTAATCATATTGAGTGGATTCCTTATGAAAATTGCATTGTTACATTAATAGAAAATACAGGTACAACAGAAATACTTACAGAAATAGAACCCGGGAAATATATGACTTCTGAAAGTGGGATGAAAGGTGTTATTGGTAATGAATACAGTATTTCAATAACTACTCCAGAGGGTAAAGAATATAAAACAGATTTACAGGAAATGAAAGAGCCGGTAGAAATTGATTCGGTTTATGTAGAATTTATTTATTTAAAAGAAGAAGGCTATCCCTTCGGATTACCGGGTTATCAATTTTATATCGACACTAAAACTGCATCAAGTCAGGATAACTATTTCTTATGGAATATGATTGAAACATATGAATATGCTGCGGATTACTCCCTTTATGCTGTTATGAATTGGAAAGGTCAGATTTTATTAGAAGGAATTGATACATGTTCTGATTTTAGTAATGTTTATTGGTGCTGGAAAACACAAAATACCGGTTATTTAGTTACGGGAAAGACTTCTAACTTAACTGTTCCGAAAATATCTAATCAACCGCTAAATTTCGTTAGTACAGATTCCAGAAGACTCCAAAAAAGATATAGTTTGCTTCTAAGGCAATATTCAATTGGAAAAGAAACATATTATTTTTGGAAAAGTATTGAAGATCAAATTTCCCAAGAAAATTTTCTTGTTGCAAATCAACCTTATAATATTACCGGGAATATAAAAAATATTATTAATCCTGATGAACCCGTTTATGGATACTTTACCGTAGCTTCAGTTACTCAAAAAAGAATTTTTGTTACCAGACCTCCCGGTGTTAGTTTTTATTACGAAATTTGTTTTGTTTGTTATGATCTTGAATATCCAATATCAATATACTATGTCATATCAGAAGAAGGACGACTTGGAACTGTATATGAACAATGTTTAGATTGTACTTCAAGAGGCGGTGAAATAATTAAACCGGATTTTTGGATAGATAAATAAATTGTTTTAAAATTAATTAATAAAAGTAATCTCAACTATGAATTATATGTATCGAATACTTAATTTATTATCGCTATTAATAGCATTTTCCAGTATTCATGGACAACAAAATGATAATTTTAATATTACTGATGTTACAGAAAACATCAAATTAAATACAGATAGGGATTTATATTTTTGCGGAGAAGATATCTTTTTCAATATAGATTACTTTATTAACGATAAAAAAACTCTTCCAGTTTTAAGCAATGTTCTTTATTTGGAGTTAATAGAATGTAATAATAATACACCAATTATTCAGAAAAAATTTAAGATATCTGATTTTAATGTAAATGGTTTAATTAATATTCCTAATAATGTTGCCTCTGGAAATTACATGCTAAGAGTTTATACTCAATATCAACGAAATTTTTCAGCACTAAATTATAGTTACCGCTTTTTAACAATACTCAATCCAAATAATAATCCTCTGTCATTAACTAGCTTAAGCGAAATAGATTCTATATACATTGCAGTAGAAGGAAATATTTTGTTAAATAATATTAAAAACAAAGTTGTTATTAAAATACCTGAATCTTTAGTAAGTAACAATAATAAATATTATATAACAGATGAAACCGGTAATATAATTAAAGAAGTATATCCTCTGAATTCTGGTTTTATTCAAACGGAAATGATTTTTAAAAAGTCAAAACAATATAAATTATCACTTATTAAAAATACCGGAGATACAATATCGAAGGCATTCCCCAAAGTTCTTAATTCTGGGATACAAACAAATACACAATTAACAACCAATAATTTATATTATAAAGTACAAACTGTAAGGAGCATTAATAATATTCAGAATCCAGATTATCAAATTAAAATTTTTTCCAATGACCTTACTATAAAATACACAAAAGATATAAGTTTAAATGATTCTATTTTTGATCTAAATATTGCCACTAGTGTGTTAGGTAATGGAATTAATTATATTGTTTTAACTGATGAGAATGAAGATATTAAAAAAATTAATTCAGTTTATAAATCGTCCAGGCAATTTAATGAAATAAATATTGAAATTAATAAAGAAAGCTATAAACCAAGAGAAACAATCAATGCTTATATAACAACAAAGAATAAAAGTCAAAAAGAATTACCACTTATTTCAGTATCAGTTACCAGACATGGAACAAAAAAAGAGGACCATGGTTTTATCCCCTCTTTATACCTGAAACATCCTATCCTGCTTGAGAACTTTCTTAATTCTAACACTCTATTAAATACCGAGATGCAAAATCAAATAATTATCCTATTTGATAAAACATTAGACAGAAAATTGTTTGCCAATAGAATTAGCTTATCTCCAATTACTCAAATAGAATATGTTCCTGAGGTTAGAGACCTCACAATAAGTGGAATTCTAAGAAATAAAAAAACAAAGGGACCAATTCCCAATCATAATATTTACCTCTCAATTCTATTTAATTCCCCTCAAATTCATATATACAAAACTAGAGAAAATGGTGAATTTATTTTCTCATTAAACAATGTTTATGGAATGAATGATGTATTTCTCTGTTCTGAAGCTTTTACCGAAGTAGAAAAAGAACATGAAATACTAATTAAAAGTTCATTCTCTTCAGACATCCTCTCCATTGGTACAACCCCAATATTCATAAATTATACTGATATAGAATTAATAAAAGAAATTTATATCAACGCACAAATTCAACAAAAATTTTGTAAAAACCATAATAATAGTTTGAATAAAAAAAGCGATAAGCCTTCTTTTAATTTAAATGATAATAAAACAACCATAATTCCTGATAATTATGTTGAGTTAGAAACTATGCAGGAATTATTTTATGAAATTGTATCCAATGTTATAGTGAAAAAAATAAAAAATCAATTTGTTTTTAAAGTTTTAGATGAAAATGATTATATGTTCACTGGTACTCCTCTTATTCTTTTGGATAATATTCCGATTTTCAATCCAAATAAAATAATGGAAATTGATCCTTCTCAAATCAAAAAAATTGAAGTAATATATAAAACTTACATCCTTGGATCACATACCATTAATGGAGTAATTATGATAACAACCAATACTGATAATTTTGCAGGAATAGAATTCCCTAAATCGGCTACATTTATTGAATATCAAACGCTCGAGAAACCAAACAATTACTCTTACATAAATATAAATAGTTCAGATTCTTCAGCAAGAATCCCGGATTTTAGAACCACATTGTACTGGAATCCTCAAATCAAATTAACGAATAATGGGCAGAAAATCCATTTTAATGCCTCCGACAGGAAAGGTTCTTATGATATAGTTATCAAAGGTTATACTTCAGATGGACAAGCTTATTATGGAAAAAAACAAATAACCATTGAATAAACATTTTTGAATAAAGATTGTTAATATTATAATAAACATTTAATTTCCTATATTCAGATTAAATACTACTTTTGACAACACTTAACAATCTAAATATGTGAATAAAAAGTATTCACAACCTTAAGATTTTAACTTACTTCATATTAAGCAATTATGAATAAACTAGAAAATCAAACATTACCATCCTTATTGGAAAATAGCATTAAACTCTATGGTAAGAATATAGCTTTATCGTATGTAAATGAAGAGTCGCTTACCTATAACGATCTTAATTCAGAAATCGAAAAGATTAAAAAAGTACTTATCGGTCAAGGAATTACAAAAGGAGACAAAATAGCTGTTTTAAGCAGAAACATGCCTAACTGGGGGGTTGCCTTTTTTGCCATTACATCCATAGGAGCTATTGTTGTTCCTTTATTACCTGATTTTCATAAAGATGAAATTCAGAATATAATAGAACATTCCGAAGCCAAAATGATTTTTGTTTCTAAATTAATGTATCCTAAAATTGAACATTTACCTGTTAACCTGCTTGAAACAATCATTTATACCGATGATTTTGAAATAGTAAAAACTAAGTCAACAACAGAAAACAGCAATTATAAAAATAACTTCATAGTCGAAGAATCTGATCTGGCATCTATCATATATACATCTGGAACCACAGGAAAATCAAAAGGTGTAATGTTAACACACAAAAATATTGTTTTTGATGCTATACAGAGTCTTTCAGTTGAACAGGTAAAATCACGACATCGTTTTCTTTCAATATTGCCATTATCGCATTCTTATGAAAACACTTTAGGATTAATAGTTCCTATTTTGCAAGGAGCATCGGTATATTATCTTGAAAAACCGCCTACTCCAAATGCGTTAATTCCGGCAATGCAAAAAGTAAAACCTACACATATTTTTAGTGTGCCAATGATAATAGAAAAAATCTATAGAAATCAGGTTTTACCTAAATTTACAAATAGTAAAATCATGGCTATTTTATATAAATTATCATTTATAAGAAAAGCCTTAAATAAGTTAGCAGGCAAAAAATTATTAGAAACATTTGGTGGTGAATTAGAATTTTTTGGTATTGGAGGTGCAGCGCTCGACCCTGTGGTTGAAAAGTTTTTAAGAGAAGCTAAATTCCCTTATGCCATAGGATAT
>JAUVLS010000088.1 GCA_030600625.1 Bacteroidales bacterium | reverse complement strand
GAACTGCATGGTGTGAAATGCTTGCCAATGGTCTGAATAACCGCCATTAAAATGGCGGTTATTTTGTGTTGTGAGAAGTTCTTATTTTAAGTGTTTAGCAAAGAATCCCATCATACATTTATATAATTCAATTCTATTCTCCTCGTGTCCAAACCCATGGCCTTCATTGTATTTTACCATATAAGGCACATCAAAACCTCTGTTTCTTAAATTCTTAACAATTTGGTCAGATTCGTTAATATTTACACGAGGGTCATTGGCACCTTGAACAACAAACAGTGGTTTATTCATTTTATCAACGTGAAGAGCCGGAGATACTTCTTTCATAATTTTTTGATCTTCAGTATCATTTTCATCATACCACTGCTCATATACCTGACCTAAATAAGGTTTCCAATACGGAGGGAACGATTTAAAAAATGTAAATAAATTAGACACTCCTACATAATCAATACCACAGGTATATAAATCAGGGGTTTTTACTAAACTACCTAAAGTTGCCAATCCTCCATAACTTCCTCCATAAATAGCAATTTTATTTTCATCAATAATACCCAATGATTTAACATATTCTACACCATCTTCCAAATCATCAAGCATTTTACGGCCGATTTGCTTATTTCCTGCTAAGTAAAATTCCTTTCCATAACCACCGGAGCCTCTATAGTTTAATTGAAGTGTCATATATCCTCTGCTGGCAAATAATTGTGTTTCAGGATTAAACCCCCAATTATCACGCGGCCCGTAAGGTCCCCCGTGCGGATTGACAATAAGAGGTGCTTTTTTTCCGTTTTTGGCTTCTTTTGGTATAGTAAGATAACCATATATCGTAAGCCCGTCTCTAGACTTAAACTTTATCGGACGCATCTCGGCCATATCTTCTTCTTTCAACTGAGGCATTAAATTCAGGATCTCTTTAAAAGAATCTTTTTTGGCGTTATACAAGTAATAAACGCCATAGAGTTTATCACTTGTAACGTAGATTAAATATTTATCCTCTTCATCTGTTTTATTGGTGATAAAAAACTCTTTATCACCAAATTGATTTAGAAATGTTTTATGGAGTTTATTATACGTTTCACTTACAGGTATAATATGTTTTTTTTCTCCGGTATAGTGATAATAATCTACTTCATAACCTCTTTTTCGGGATCTACTTAAACCATTTACATCAAAGGTATTATTGTGATAAACTTTTTTAATGGTTTTTTTATTTTCAAAATCATATAGAATGATTTCGTTAGTGTTGCTCTCTATATTGGAAATTACAT
This sequence comes from Bacteroidales bacterium, assembly GCA_030600625.1. The sequence continues at coordinate 4,940 of JAUVLS010000088.1, read as the reverse complement.
AAGCGTCATGAGGATTTTCAGTTGTATAATCGAAACCTACTATGTAGAAATTGTCTTTCCAGGAAGTTTTAATTATTTTTTCAAAGGATTTGTCTTCAGAGGTTCTGTAATATAACACATACTCTGTTCCATTCTGTTGTTGGGTATATGCTTTTAAATTACCATCTTTATCAAAATCATATCCTGAAATTGGGTTTGCAGGATCCTTGTTCTCAAATAATTTAACTAACTCACCCGTTTTTATATTGATTTTATAAGGTTCAAAAATTTGTGGATTATCCTTGTTCATTTGGATAATCATGTAATCAGGTTGATCTTTTAAATCGTTTGAAATTCCTACCCGAACTCCATCAAAAGGAGTTAAATCTACCTGATTACTACCGTCTAAATCAACAGCAAAAAGATGGTAGTTTTCATTACCTCCTTTGTCCATTACGTAGGCAAGACGATTATTATTTGCCCAGAGGTAACCTCTGATTAATTCCTCTTTTTCCTCAATTACTTTTTTTATTTCACCTGTTTCTGTGTTTTTTACATAAACATGACTTTTGCTGTTTTCATCTTTTTCCTTATATGAAAAGTACAATCCATCAGGTGAAAATTTAAACGAAGATTGCCGTGGTTTCTGAAAGTAATCTTCTGCAGAATATTTATAGTTGCCTTTTTCGCAATCCATGAGTTGAACAAGTTCTTCTTTTGAAGAAGGTAATGAAGAGTCTCCCGGCAAACTGTCTTTTTTAGTTTGTGCGTTTACCAAATTGAATTGTACAAGTGCCAGTGTTAATAAAATTATTTTTTTCATGTTCTATAAATTATTTGGTTTTTAATTTTTCACGGTTTTGGTACATGATTTGGCTGGGTTTTTATTCTACAAACATACGAGAACGCTTCGCTTAGTCCGCCCTGTTTCTTTTTTCGCCATTATCAAAGTTTGAAGATAGCAATATTTTATCAATTCGCAATACAATCACCCCTGCTCTTACAAAAGAGAAAGGTCTTGTTCCACTATTTATAGGGAGCTTTCGGGAGGGGATGAGTTTTGTAAAAATGACGTAGCGAAGACGCTACGCTAAATAAAGGAATCAAATATGCAAATCGTTCAATATTATTTATATTTTATTTTAAGAAAAAGTATAGTTGCTGCAAAAACCAATGTTACTCCATTTGCCAGAATAATTGGCAGGTCATTTTTAATGACACCATAAATTAACCACAAAATAATACCTGTAGTTAATAAAGCATACATTCCCAGCGATAAATCCTTAGTATGTCTTGTTCTTATTGTTTTTATTGCCTGTGGTAAAAACGCAATTGTAGTGCATGTTGCAGCTACAAGCCCAAGAATAGTTATGAAATTCATAAAACCATAATATAATTATTGTACTTCTATATATTAGGATAACAATATTTTGTTTTGGGCATGAGATTATTTAATCAAGCTAAAAAAAAATTGTTAAAGCAATTTAATTCCATCTTCGTTTAATTCCACAATTTTTTGCTTATATAAATTTCCCAAACCGTTTTTGAAGGCTTTTTTACTCAAACCCAATATGCGTTTTATTTCTTCAGGGGTATTTTTATCTGTCAAATTCAGGAAACCATTGTTTTCTTTTAATGCAGAAAGAATAATGTCGGAATTTTTATCAATGCTGTTTTTATAACCTGCAGGTTCTAAAATAATATCTATTTTACCATCTTCTCTTACTTGCTTTACGAATCCTTTTATTCTATCTCCGGGTTTAATGTTCTTATGAATGTCTGATTTAAAGATTAATCCTTTATACATATTGTTAACGATTGCATTCATTCCTAATTCGGTCATATTGTAAAGTAACAGATCAACCTCATCTCCTGTATTTACATCTATTTCAGTAGTAAATGTAAACTCATTCACTTTGCTAGAGCCAATTAATCGTTCGGTTTGTTCATCTTCCAGTAGAAAAATTAAATACCAATTTTCCTCCTTCATTTTTTCCGTTTGCTCGGCAAAAGGAACCATTAAATCTTTCGGTAATCCCCAGTCCATAAAAGCTCCGTAATCATTAACTTCTTTTACTTTTAAATAAGCAAATTCTTCAAATTGAACATAAGGCTTTAATGTTGTAGCTACAATACGATCTTCAGAATCTTTATAAACAAAAACTTCAATTTCATCTCCAATTTTTAAATCATCAGCTACGTAAGCATTTGGTAACAGCACTTCGTTGCCGTCATTATCTGTCAGGTAATAGCCATTATCTGTTGATCTGGCAGTTATAAGTTTGTTTGTTTTTCCAATTTCCATAAGTAGTGCAAATGTATGAAATACTTTCGCTTTAGAAATAGCCTGAAGTAAGGTTTTTGAATTAATTATTAAGACTGAAACTTATTTTTGAGTCTTAAAATATTAATGTACACTATTTATTGTCAGCTATTTTTAACACCCATAATTCTACCATTTCAGAAGCACGCCAGTTTTGGTTTCTTTTTGTTTTTTTAGAAGCCGGGCGAACCTCCTTTTGTATGAATAATTCCTTTTGGAATTGTCCTCCGGCAGATAATTCTTCTTCGATAGGATGAGCTTTACCGGTTTTAGTTATTTGTGCCAGATTCGAAAATAAAATTACCACTCTTCCATTGGTGTTAAGGTGTTTTTTTGCTTCGGCGAAAAAACGTGGAAACAGATCCTGATCGTAATAAATGGCTTTATCCAGCCCGTCTATATTATGAGATGCAGGAAGCCAGGGTGGATTAAACACAATTAACTCTGTTTTTAAATTGCAGTTAGCAAACAAATCGCCATAAATAAGATTTATTTTTGAATTCAGATTATTTTTATTTAGGTCTTCGTTTAAGCCAATTATTGCATTTGGATTGGAATCGATTCCATAGACTTTTTCGAAACTATGCTTTAACATCTGAAAAGAGAGAACACCACTGCCAATACCAATATCTATAGCTGATTTTTTCTCTCCTGTGTATTTTTTCAGCCATTTGTCGAAAAGTTCTAAATGTTCGAATCGGGTGGGGAAATATGTTCCGAACCAGGGATGTATTTTCCTTTTTAAAACCGGAATAAAAATACCTTTTTCGTACCACTGCCATGAGCTGTTTAAACCTTGAACCTGGGGGAATGGCAATAAAAATTCATTTAATTCGGGGTATAGTATTTTGAACCAACCAATTTCAGGTGCTTTTTTTACGCTTAATTTACTGTTACTTATTTTTAATAATAATTGATGTGATAATTCACGAAAAGCTGAACGGAAATCACGCTGACCCTGAAATGATTGATCGGAGTATGTGTTTTTAATGTATTTCTTTAGCTCGCTCAATACTGTAAGGCCACTGCTATAATAATCGACAATTAGAACATGGTATCCATCAATAAGAGCATCAATAGCAGTTTGTGGATCCATGGAGCGTTTATATGGAACAACATCAATATTTGTAATAATAGGTTTCGGTCGATCTGCCTGTATTTTATTACCTGAAATATTCAATTCTAATCCGGATTCGTTTTTAATCATTTCTGATTTTATATAAGTTGCCTGCAAAAATCATTAATTTTCTAAAATTAACTATTAATTTCAACAACAGGCATTCCTGTTTTTAAAAATTAGTTTTTCCTGATTGAATAATCTGCATGCTGGCTGACAGGCGTATTCCTGCGAGTGGGGTTTAAATATATTATTGCAAAAAATATATAATAAAAAAACCTGTCAAAATTGACAGGCTTTTTTATTAGTATAAAGTTAAAGAGTAAATATTAAATTAATTTAACATTTACTGCGTTTAATCCTTTTTTACCTTCTTGTAATTCAAATTCTACTTGGTCACCTTCATTAATTTCATCAATTAATCCAGAAACGTGTACAAAATGTTCTTTGTTTGTGTCGTCTTCACTTATGAATCCAAATCCTTTAGATTCGTTGAAGAATTTTACTGTGCCTTTAGCCATTACTTAATATTTTAAAAATTATTTGAACTGCAAAGTTAGTATTATATATTATTATCTGGCTGTATTTTATAGATTTTTTTTATTTTTCCCCAAATTACTTCCATTTAAAACTTCAGTCTGGGATGATTCATTTTGTTTGTTAGGCTGTGTAACTAAGTTTTTATCCCCAAAAAATTGGTATCTTTGCACGTTTTATATTATATAAGAATTATTGATGAAATTTACCGAGTTTAATTTGAATGATCAATTGCTGGAGGCCATATCATACATGGATTTTGATGAGGCTACTCCGATACAGGAAATGGCCATACCTGAAATAATACAAGAAAATGATCTTATCGCTTGTGCTCAAACCGGAACAGGCAAAACGGCTGCTTTTATTTTACCAATTTTAAATAAGTTAAGTGGAATAAAAGGAACATCAATTAATACATTAATTATTGTTCCTACTCGCGAATTAGCATTGCAAATAGATCAGCAGATTCAAGGATTTTCTTATTTTGTGCCGGTTAGCTCTTGTCCTGTTTATGGCGGTGGAGATGGTAACGACTTTGAAATGGAGAGAAAAGCCCTTTTAGGTAATGCCGAAATAATTGTTGCAACACCCGGTAAATTGATTTCTCATTTACAAATGGGATATGTAAAATTTGAAGAAATTAAACATTTAATTCTTGATGAGGCTGACAAAATGCTCGATATGGGATTTTATGAGGATATTCAAAAGATAATATCCTATATTCCAAAAGAAAGGCAGACATTGATGTTTAGTGCAACAATGCCTCCGAAAATACGCACCTTGGCCAGTCAGATACTAAAAAACCCAAAAGAAATAAGCATAGAACTTTCAAAACCTGCCGAAGGTGTTTTGCAGGCATCCTATTTAGTTTTTGAAAAGCAAAAAACAGCATTAATTAAATACCTTATATTGAATAAACCCGACTACGACAGCATACTTATTTTTACATCAACCAAAAGTAAAGTGTTTGAAATTGTGAGAGGA
>JAUVLS010000206.1 GCA_030600625.1 Bacteroidales bacterium | reverse complement strand
GATGTTTTTATTCAGGGTGGCAGTCCCGGACATGCGGTTATTGTGGTTGATATGGCAATTGATTCAAATCAAAATAAAGTATTTTTATTAGCACAAAGTTATATGCCTGCCCAGGATATTCAAATACTAACTAATCCAAATGACAGGAAATTAAGTCCATGGTATAATGTGGATTTTGAAGGTGATTTAGAAACTCCCGAATGGACATTTAAAAAATCAGATTTAAAACGATTTAAAGATTAATATTACTGAACTTGTGAGAGAGCATAAATAGCAAATGATGCCAGCCAATGTCCACCTTCGTAACTATCATCAACAATATTAGGTAGTGAATATGTGATATGGTTATTCGCAATTTTTTTCAGATGCTTATATTCTTCAAAGTTATTGGCAATTCCATACATACACCATGCTCTGCTAAAATTTAATCCATCTAAATGTACTAATTTGCCATCTGTTCTATCTGAAACTATTGCTGTTTCCAGAACAAAATTTTTATCTGATAATTGAGGCAGAAATTTTCCCAGCCAGATTTTAAATTCATCCTTTGATAATACACGACGCATCAGATCAGCTTCTTCAAAACATGGTGAAAGGAAATCATAACCACTTGGTTCCCACGTGAGCGGGCATTGCTTGTCATTTATATAGAAATCGCGAGCTCTGCTTTCAATTAATGTTTTTAATTCAGTGTTCTTTGTGGTATTTGCATAATCCCAGGCAAATGAAAGTCCAAAGGCAGTATTAGTATGTTCTCCAACCCTTATGGGATAATATAAACGGGGAAGGAAATCAATATATTTTTGGACAATAAAATCAGTTAATGGCTGTAAGTTTTTTTCCAGCTCCTTTGCCAAAGGATTATCCCATGTGTTTAATTCTTCGGCAAGTTTTAGCAGCCATGCCCAGCCATAAGTTCTTTCGTATGATTTTTCCGTTGATCTTTTAAAATATTCAAGCTCCGACTGAATATTTTCGGCTGATATATTTTCTTTAAGTTTTTGTTCAATTAAATCGCGTTCATTTAATTCCGGAAAGGTTTTAAGCAGTCGGATTAACATCCAGTGTCCATGAACTGAAGAATGCCAGTCGAAACAACCATAAAAAGCAGGATGTAATTCTTTGGGAGCTCCTAATTCGTTTTCATTACCAAGTGTTTGTCCTAATTTATATGGAAACTCCTGTTGCATACAATGCAAAGGCAATTGCGCAAGTCTATTTGCCTGGTTAAGGTTTAGTTTTACAAGTTCTGAGTCTTGTATTATTTCTTCCCCGCCTGCCGGATCTGCCTTGCCATGCCTGTCGGCAGGTAAATCGGCAGACAGGCGGTCAGGTTTTGGTTGATCTTGTTTTTCTGTTTTGCACGCAAAAATTGCAGAAATCAAAAGTATTAATAATATTTTTTTCATTTTTCAGTATTTAATTTCAAAAAGTACTAAGTTACTATTTCTTTCCTTTGATGTCAAAACGCTATGAAAGGTTTAATATAATATTGATTTAAACCGATTTGAATTTTATTATAAATAGACTAACTTTATATAAGTTTATGAAGTAATTCAAATTTATTTTTCCCATTTTATGAGTAACAAATATAAAATATATCCTGAATTAAATTTTGGAGTATCGAAATTAGAACCGGGAGTTAAATCATTTGAGGAACTTTATCATCTTGCCAAGGTTTTTAGAGAAGATTCATATTTTCCTGAAGTTTATTATCAACTTACTGATATGAGAGGATGTTCCTTTAATTTTGATATATCTAAATTATCAAGCATGGCATCACTAATTGAAGAGTACCAAAGCCTTGATAATCAGAAGTTAGGAGTATATATTATTGATAAGCCGGTAGAAACAGCATATGTGCAACTTTTTTTTAATTCATTAAAATATAAACGTGAATTTTGTTCTACACTGGAAAAAGCATATAGTTTTTTTAAATTGCCTGTTTCTTTTTCAGAATTTATAAAAATGGTAGATATTTAAAGTACTACATGATTAAATTATGTGTAAAAAAATAATATAACTATTAGTTTTATGGAAAAGGTAGTATATACGTATGATAAAATTAATGGCAATGAAATAATAACAAGAAAATTTTATGGCAAAATTGAAATGAATGATATTATTGATTCTTTTGTATATTTAATTGATAGTAACTTAATCAAAGACAATTGTATTGGTATTATTTCTGATTTTTGTAATGCAACGGTTGAGATAAGTATAAAGGATTTTAAAAAAGTAATAGACTTTATTAAACAAAATAAAAAGGTACGTGATTTGAAACTTGCTACAGTTGTTGATACTCCCGAAAAATCAGTTTTCCCTTTTCTTGCTCAAGATGTATTAAATATTCAAGTTTCTCCATTTAGCACTAATGAGGCAGCAAAAAAGTGGATAATCTCAGGAGCTAAAAAATAATCAACAATATATTTTTTCCGGCGCTGTACTTTTTGTGAATTGATCATAAAGTACTAATTTCGAATTCTTATGTTTTATAGAATTAACCAAACTTACGGTTGAAATCGATAAAGTGACAACTTTTTAATAAAGAGTTAATATTATCTCCGATTTTTGAAATAAATTTGAATTCTGGGATTTTTTATGTTCTGAGATCTTTATCAATAACTAAAAATAATGAATACTTATTTAAAAAATTATAGTGTGTCTGATAATAAAGCCTGGTCAGGAAGGGTTGATAATCCAAATGATCCGGAATCGTTCAGAATGCATCAGGTTATTCAGTTGTTAGATTTAACAAAAATAAAAAGTGATAAGTTTGATTTATTAAAATTAAATATTTGCATATTAGGTTTTTGCTGTGACGAAGGTGTAAGAAGGAATCTTGGTCGGCAGGGAGCTGCAAATGGTCCTGAATATATTAGAAAAGAGTTTGCTAACTTACCTGTAACATTTGGAGAAAATGCTATAATATACGATGCCGGAGATATTAATTGTTTCGAAAATAATATGGAACAAGCACAGGAACAATTAGAAATTGCGGTTAAAATCATACTTGATAATAAGCTTTTCCCATTTGTTTTAGGAGGGGGTCATGAATTGGCTTTGGGGCATTTTAATGGTATTGTTAGTCATTTAGGTGATAAACCATCTGTCGGAATAATAAATATCGATGCACATTTTGATCTTAGACCATATAAAAACCAGGGATCTTCGGGTACAATGTTTTCTCAAATAGCCGATAATTGTTTAAGTCAAAATCGTTCGTTCAATTATATGTGTTTGGGTGTTCAAACTTATGGAAATACGATTAGTTTGTTTAAAAGAGCAGATTCATTAGGAGTAAAGTATATCCTTGCAAAGGATTTAATAGAATCAAATTATCAGAAAAACTTAGAAGAAATTAATAATTTTATTGCAAAACAAGAATGCCTTTATATTACAATTTGCAGTGATGTGTTTAACTCTGCCTATGCGCCTGGTGTTTCATCAATACAGCCTTTTGGTTTGAATCCGGAACTTGTACTTGGGTTTTTAAAGCAGATATTTAAATCTCAAAAAGTTATTAGTCTTGATGTTGCTGAGATTTCTCCACGATTTGACTCTGATAACAGATCGGCTAAATTGGTTGCAGTTATTCTATATGCTATAATTAATATCTTGAATGAAAGTAAAGTTTAATATTAAAATAGATTAATGTTTTTACCTGCTATAAAATACGATGAACCGGTTTTTCGTCCTCCGGGCGAAGCACGTTCAGCAATAATACAGGCTACTCTGGGCTGCTCATGGAATCAATGTGCATTTTGCGAAATGTACACTTCTAAAAAATTCAAAGCACGAAGTTTTGAAGATTTAAAACCCGAAATCGAAATTTTAGCG
>JAUVLS010000157.1 GCA_030600625.1 Bacteroidales bacterium | reverse complement strand
GATGAGTCAATTGAAGATGGTATAGACTCAACTGAAGCTAAAGTATGGAGACAGTATCCGTCATTCAAAGAGAGTAAGATGATTAGATTAGGCTCTACTATAGATTTATGGCTAAGCGTTGACTCCGCAATCCTTTATCCGAAATTAAATATGGATATAATGGATACAGTAATTATTAATGAATAACAATATATTCTTGAAAAACTTAATACTTTATATAGCTACAATATTTTTGATTTCAGGATCAATTTCCTTAAAAGCTCAAGAATCTCTAACCGGATTACAGGTAAATCCGAAGATTAAACAATTATATCTAAATAAATCCAAAAATAAAGCGACACAGGAAAAGTCACCCGTTGAGCTGCCATTTATCGATGATTTTGCAAAATCAATAGGTTATGCCGATAGTTCACTATGGCAAGACGAGTATGTTTTTATTAATCAAACTTATGCATATAATCCATTAAGTATTGGAATTGCTACACTAGATGCTATTGATGGTACCGGAGCAATCCATTCAAATGCAAGCAGTTTTGCTTTCGGTGCAGATACACTCACATCAAAACCAATTAATCTTAATTACCCGGGCGATAATACTTTATTTTTAAGTTTCTATTACCAACCTGGTGGATTAGGTGATACACCTGATACAAAAGATACTTTATTACTTGAGTTCTATTCTATAGATTCTGTATGGAATAAAATGTGGCATGTTATATTTAACGAAAATGATTCTGTTTTAACTGAAAAACATACATATGGAGATACTACGATAAAAACTATTAACGGTGATACATTAACAGATTTGAAACAATCATTTCAACAAGTTATTATCCCGGTTAATGAAAATAAGTATCTTAATAACAGTTTCCAATTCAGATTCAGAAATTATGCCAGTTTATCAGGCAACGATGATATTGAAAGTAAAACGAGTAACTCTGATCATTGGAACTTAGATTTTGTAATTCTGGATAAAGACCGCAACATAAATGATACCATTATAGAAGATGTGGCTTTTTCTGAACCCATTGGCTCCCTTTTAAAAACTTATGAGGCTCTTCCATGGACACATTTTTCAAAAGCAAATGCCCACGAAATGGAGGATTCTATATCTATTACTTATAGAAATTTATTTAACGATTCTCTGAATTGTGAAAGAGAATTTGAAATTGAGGATATTAAAGGAGCAACAGGAACATACTCTTTTACAGGAGGTACTTGGGGTGACGTCCCGCCATTCTCATTCGTAACTTATAAACGACCGATTGATTATATATTCCCTTATGATCCTTCAACTGACTCGGCACTTTTTGAAATAAGGAGTTATCTGGTTACAGAAACACCACCTGAACTTTCTCCATATCGTTGGAACGACACAACTCGTTTTATGCAAAAATTCTATAATTATTACGCATACGATGATGGCACTGCAGAAAATGGTTATGGAATTATTGGCGAAGGGACAGAAAGGGCAATGGTTGCTATGCGTTATAATACATATAAAAAAGATACTTTAAGAGGAGTGCAAATCTTTTTTAATCAGACCTTAAATGATGTAAATCAGTATACTTTTAAATTTCATGTTTGGAATGAAACAGATGGTAAGCCCGGTAATATTATATATACTCAAGAAGGCCTAAAACCACAAAACGAAGATGAACTAAATAAGTTTACCACTTATGTTCTGGATTCGGTTCTAATTCTTGAAAACTCATTTTTTATTGGCTGGCAGAAAGAATTAAACACCCCAGAAATGCTTAATGTAGGATTTGATGTAAACAGGATAAACAACTACAAACTTTACTATAATTTTTCAGGAAATTGGGTACAATCACAGTTTGAAGGTACTATAATGATTCGACCAATGTTTGGGCATGAAATAAATGTTTCTACAGGAATAATATCACCACCAATAAATCAATCCTTAGAATATACAATTTATCCAAACCCGGCAAGTGATATCCTGAATATTAATATTAATGATCAATTTATTAAAAATTACAGGTATACAATTTTCGATATCTATGGCAGAGTTTTTAAAGACGAAACAAGTCAACAATCCTCAATAAATATTTCCGGTTTAAACACGGGTATTTATTTTATCCGTATATCAAATTCTAAAGGTACAAATACTACCAAAAAATTCATGGTAGTTCGCTAATCAAAAAAGAATGAAAAAAGAAGATTTTATCGAAAACGAAGAACAAGAGTTATTTGAACATTACAGAATTGAGGTTGAACCCGGTCAAAAATCTTTAAGAATTGATAAATACCTTGTAAACAGAATTGAAAATGCATCAAGAAGCAAGATTCAAAGTGCTGCTGATGCCAATAATATATTAGTTAATCAAAATCCTGTTAAATCGAATTACAAAGTAAAGCCTAATGATATTATTTCAATTGTAATGGCATACCCGCCACGAGAAATTGAATTAATGCCGGAAAACATTCCCTTAAATATTATTTTTGAAGATGAGCAATTGGTTATTGTTAATAAAACCCCCGGCATGGTGGTGCATCCATCGTATGGCCATTATAACGGGACATTGATTAATGCACTGATGTACCATTTTAAAGATCTTCCATTATTTAATACAGGCGACATGCGTCCGGGGCTTGTTCACAGAATAGATAAAAACACTACAGGCCTCTTGGTTATTGCAAAAACAGAACAGGCATTAAACAAACTTGCCAAACAATTTTTCGATAAAACAACTGAAAGAATATATTACGCACTTGTTTGGGGTACATTCGAGGAAAAAGAAGGAACAATTACAGGGCACATTGGTAGGAATATTAAAAACAGAAAAGTAATGCAGGTATTCCCTGATGGCTCGCAAGGTAAACATGCTGTTACTCACTACAAGGTTTTAGAAGAACTTGGATATATAACTCTTGTTGAATGCAGATTAGAAACAGGGCGAACACATCAAATACGGGCTCATTTTAAATACATTGGCCATCCCCTGTTTAACGATTTCGAGTACGGTGGCGATCAAATTTTAAAAGGAACCACTTTTACTAAATACAAGCAATTTGTTCAAAATTGTTTTAATATTTTGCCCCGGCAAGCATTACACGCAAAAACTTTAGGTTTTACGCATCCATCAACAGGTGAGTTTATGCGCTTTGAATCTAAACTTCCTGATGATATGACACAAGTTATAGAAAAATGGAAGCGATATTTATCTGGTAGAGAATTAAATGAATAATTTTTTTTAATTTCTTTATTCCAACATAGTATAATTTTGTACTTCTAAAGGTAACTCGAAGGGCTCTGTGCGAATTAGAATTTTAAGAATACCGCATCAGTTATCTTAAAACTCTGAACGATTTATGTTTCGCAACTCTTGAGTAGATTAGCTACAGCGTTATATTGCGAATAGCTTTTGCCCAACTGCATAATATGTCATATATTTGTTGTAGCTACAATTAAAAAGGATAACTATGAAATACGTACTTAAAATCAGTCTGGCAATAGCATTATTGGCTTCACAGGGTTGTGGTAAAGAGGCGGAACGTATTGAAAAATGGGTTGACCTAAGCGAGTGGAAGGAAGTGATCTATCATTATCCTGCCAACGGACAGGGACGCGGGACGTGGGAGTTGAGCAACAATAACCAGTGGGCTACACAGAAGATTAACGGAGATCCAACGATTCTGGTAAGTGATATTGATGTTACAGGTACCACAGTAGAAGGGTCGTGGCTTATGAAAGGACAAGGTGATGACGATCTTGTGGGTTTTGTTTTCGGTTATCAGGATCCCGGACATTTCTACCTGCTTGATTGGAAAAAAGCGACACAGGATGACAGAGCATGTGGCCTGGCAAAACAGGGAATAAGCATTAAAGCTGTAACTGTGGATTATTCAGGCCCGGAGTCAGGTATACTGAAAGCTTCACAGCCATTCGATGGTAAAGATCTCTGGAATACAGAAGGTACTGAAGGAAAGGTTACTCTTCTTTATCATGAAGATACTGAAGGATGGATGTTCGAAAATGAATACGGATTCATCCTGAAATTCGATTCCGGTTCTTTTACCGTAACGGTAAAAGATGGAGAGAAAATAATTTTCAACAAAACGCTTAAAGATAACACATATAAAAACGGCAAATTTGGTTTTTACAATTTTTCTCAGGCTCCGGTTATCTATAAAGGGTTCAAAACAATCACGGTGATCTCACCAAAACCGTTTCTCTGGTGGATCGTTATCGCAGCAATTGTCTTACTGCTAATGGCATATGTAGTATTCAAAAAGACGAAAAAGTAAATAGTTTTATTTTCTTAAAGCTAGCGATAAATATGATATGTTTAAAAGAAGTGTAAGTTTAGTTTAAAAAGGTGCTAAGCGGCTAATTTTATAAAATACTTCAAAATTAGCAATCTTATTATCAACTTGTTAGTAAATCCGCTAAGCACCTAAAGTGTAGTTATTTTAGTTTTTAGACTGGACTCAAGTATTATTAAGTAAAAGGATTTCGTTTCCTACCTTACAGAATATTATCGTCAGTGACTTCTTTAAGAGATTTTTTTTGACTTTTCGCCTATTAGTTTTAAATCAGTTTCGAATAATTCAATAAGTATCGAATACATCATTGTTTCTATTTTCTATAAATTATTTTTTATTTCATCCATAAAATTACCACAAGATATTCAAATCTACAGAGAACCTTAACCCG
>JAUVLS010000018.1 GCA_030600625.1 Bacteroidales bacterium | reverse complement strand
ATTATTCTTCCCAGTTTATCATTTACCTGATATAAGTTCGCGTAATTCCTGTGTGGATTTTTATTTAATGCTTTTCCCAGAAAAATACCTGACACTAAAACAATAGCGAAAATTATAGGGAGATATATTTTGTTCAATTTTCCAGACATAATTTTTATTTATTATAAGGTAAGCTCTAAAAATTTAAACTTTTTCGTTGCTTCAAAATTTTAAATCTCTCATTTACAATAGTAAACTCAAGTTTTAAAATTTCTTGCGCCTCGAATTTCATTATTTTTAAAGATTACCATAATTCTATATGTTTAATTTCAATATTTGCTCTTTCCAGTAATCTCAAACCTTCTTCAATACGATATTTATCACTAAAAACAACTCTTTTTATACCTGCCTGAATAATTAGTTTAGAACATTCCAAACATGGCGATGTTGTAACATATAATGTAGCACCTTCTGAGCTATTATTCGATTTGGCAACTTTTGTAATTGCATTTGCCTCGGCATGCAAAACATACGGTTTCGTTTTAGAATTTTCATCTTCACATACATTTTCGAATCCCGAAGGAGTACCATTATAACCATCAGAAATTATCATTTTCTTTTTAACAATAAGAGCCCCAACCTGTCGACGCTTGCAGTACGAATTTTTTGCCCAGATTTGAGCCATCTCAAGATATCTTTTATCGTACTCGGTTTGTTTTTCGTTGTATGGATGTAGTGAATTATCTTTACTCATAATAGTTTATTTAACTCGCATAAAGATATAAAAAAACCCTCATTGCGAGGGCTCTGTTTATGTATTGTACCTGGAGTCGGGATCGAACCGACACGAACTTGCGTTCACTGGTGTTTGAGACCAGCGCGTCTACCAATTCCGCCATCCAGGCAGGTAAACTTAAGGAATGCAAAAATATAGAATTGTTTGAGATACGCAAACTTTTCCGACACAAAACTACCCTGCATTCGACAATATGTTTGGTTGAATCATCGATTTAACTGTTTTAATAATGCCCTCAACATCAAAACCGCATTCTCGATGTAATTCCTGGGGAGTACCATGATCTATAAACTGATCAGGAACACCTAAACGTTTTATATTTATTGAATATCCATTCTCGCTCATAAACTCAAGTACAGCACTTCCAAATCCTCCAACAATTGTACCATCCTCAATGGTTATAACAGCTTTAAAACTCTTCCCAACTTCGTGTAAAATTGCTTCATCAATTGGTTTTACAAACCTCATATCGTAATGTGCCACATCAATATGTTTTTTAGCCAATTTATTAGATGCTTCAACAACGTAATTCCCTATATGACCAATAGACAAAATAGCAATATCAGATCCTTTTTTCACCAAACGGCCTTTACCAACAGGTATTTCTTTAAATGGAGTTTTCCATTCCGGCATCACACCTCTCCCTCTTGGATAACGAATTGAAAATGGCCCTTTATTTTTCAATTGAGCCGTGTACATCAGGTTACGAAGTTCTTCTTCGTTCATTGGAGCAGAAATAGTAATGTTAGGTATACTTCGCATATAAGCTAAATCATAAACACCATGATGTGTTGCTCCATCATCACCAACTAATCCACCGCGATCGAGACAAAAAACAAGGTTTAAATTTTGAATTGCTACATCATGTATTACCTGGTCGTATGCTCTTTGCATAAACGTTGAATAAATATTACAAAAAGGTAACATCCCTTCAATAGCCAAACCCGCAGAAAAAGTTACTGCATGCTGTTCCGCAATACCAACATCAAAAGTTCGTTCCGGCATTTCCTTCATCATTATATTAAGTGATGAACCTGTCGGCATTGCAGGTGTGATTCCAACAATTTTTTCGTTTTGTTTTGCTAATTCTAATATTGTATGTCCAAATACATCCTGATATTTTGGTGGTAATGGTTCATCTGTTGTAATTTTTAAGATCTCACCGGTATTTTTATCGAATTTACCTGGAGCATGCCATATAGTTTGGTTTAATTCGGCTTGTTTAAATCCTTTTCCTTTTTGGGTAACAACATGTAATAACTTTGGCCCTTTTATATCTTTAAGATCTGTTAATAGTTTAGTTAAATACACAACATCATGTCCATCGACAGGACCAAAATATCTAAAATTTAATGACTCGAATAAATTACTGCGTCGAAGCAAAACTGATTTTACTGCATTATCTATTTGCTGGGCCAGCTTCCTGTAATTATGGCCAAGTTTATTCAGATGTCCTAACAAGTTCCAAACATCATTCTTAAGTTTATTGTAAGTTTTCGATGTTGTAATATCAAGCAAGTATTCTTTTAAAGCTCCCACATTGGGATCGATTGCCATATTATTATCATTCAGAATAACAAGAATATTTGTTTTTTCAATCCCTGCATTGTTTAATCCTTCAAAAGCCAAACCTGCTGTCATTGAACCATCTCCAATAACAGCAACAATTTGCCGGTCATCTTCTTTTTTAAACCCGGCAGCTTTTGCCATTCCTAAAGCGGCAGATATTGAAGTAGATGAGTGCCCTACACCAAAGGAATCATATTCGCTTTCTGAAATTTTCGGGAATCCACTAATGCCTTTATATTTACGGTTTGTATGAAATTCTTCGCGACGACCTGTTAGTATTTTATGACCGTATGCCTGATGCCCAACATCCCAAACAATTCGGTCATAAGGAGTATTGAAAACATAATGTAATGCAACAGTTAGCTCAACTACACCTAAGCTAGCTCCAAAATGTCCGGGATTAGTAGAAACAATATCAATTATAAACTGTCTGAGTTCCTCGCTTAATTTTGGAAGCTCGGTCAAATCCAGTTTCTTTAAATCCGAAGGGAATAATATGTTTTTCAATAAGTCAGTTGACATACTTTAATAATTCAGGCTAATTTGAATTACAATTAATAAATAACTTTTTAGGGTATCTCTAAAAACTCAGGAATATTGGAATATTGGAAAAATAGGATGCTGTAAAAACAGCATTATTCCACAATTTCATTATTCCATCATTCCAACCATTGATTAAAAATACAATTATTAGAAATTCCCTTTAATTAATCGATGCAAAGATATGAATAATTTTACTTTGTATTAACGACATAAACCTTCGCATATTTTATATATTTGTTTTTTGAAAGAAATAAATTATTAGAAATTCCCTTAATTCGAATTTCGTATATTTAACAATTGTAAACTAAATTAGTTGATATGCAATTTAAAATCAAACCCTACATCCTTTTTCTTTATGTTCTTATAGCTTTTACAGCATGTGTTCCTACAAAACAATTCGAACAGCTTCAGCAAAAAAGTAATAAATGTGAAGAAGAACTTGAATTAACAAAAGAAGACAATAAAAACCTTGAGGTTGCCAATACAGAACTAAAATCTAAGGTTGATATTATGAATAACAGGTTGAAAAATATAAGTGAAGACAGCCTTGAAAGAGAGAATAAATTACACTCTTTAGATATAAAATACGACAAATTAAACAGACAATACACGGATTTGCAACAAACGCAAGATCAACTGTTGAGCGGAAATATCTCCGAAACAAAAAAATTGCTTATAGAACTTCAAAACAAGCAGGCCGGAATTATTGAAAACGAAGATCGTTTAAGACAGCTTGAAGATAATTTAAGGGCTGATAAGTATAAACTTGAACAGTACGAAAAAGAGTTAGAAAATAAAAATGCACGATTGGTTGAACTAGAAGGCATTTTAAATAAAAAAGATTCTGTTGTAAATGCTTTAAAAAACAAGGTTTCTCAAGCATTAATGGGTTTTGCAGATAAAGGACTCGCCGTTGAAATGAAAAACGGAAAAGTATATGTATCTCTTGATGAACAATTATTATTTAAGTCAGGAAGTACTGTTGTTGACCCAAAAGGAGTTAGTGCATTAAAAAAGCTTGCTGATGTTCTGGCTGCTACCCCTGACATAAATATAATGGTTGAAGGACATACTGATGATGTACCTTATATTGCAAGCGATGCGGTAAAAGATAACTGGGATTTAAGTGTTAAGAGGGCAACAGCTATTGTTAGAATCCTGATGGAAAATAAAAAAATAGCTGGAAGCAGAATAATTGCCGGTGGGCGAAGCAAATATCAGCCTGTTATCAATTCAAAAGCTCCTGATGCCAGAAAGAAAAATCGTAGAACAGAAATAATTTTGACACCAAAACTGGATGAATTATTTCAAATTTTAGAATCTAATTAAAATAATTTAATTAATCAGCAGGCCGTTCAAAAAGTTAATTATAGTCATTGCGAGCGAGGAACGAGCGAAGCAATCCTTTTATAGACTAAAAATAAGAGGATTAGATTGCTTCACTTCGTTCGCAATGACGTTTAAAGATTTTACTTACAGCCTTTTAAACATCCTTAATGATTCTTTACTATTTTAAATACATTAGTTTAAAAAAGTTAATCAATCTATTTAAAATATATTTAGGGTATTACCTGTCAATTATTTTAAAAAAGGTTATCGTATTAGGCTATCCGTTTAGTTTAACCACAGAACCAACCAATAATTGCAATTTACATTGTGTAGAATGTCCTTCAGGAAATGACTCTTCAAAAAGAATTAAAGGAAATATTGATTTTGAATTGTATAAAAAGATTATTGATGAAGTAAAAGATTATATAATATATCAAATGATATATTTCCAGGGAGAGCCTTTTTTGAATCCTGAATTTTTTAATCTAATAAAATATGCCGATAACAATAAAATTTATACAAGCACATCAACAAACGGACATTTTTTAAATCTCGAAAATTGCGCGAAAATTGTTAAATCCGGATTAAAAAAGATTATTATTTCGGTTGATGGAACAACCCAGGAAACTTACGAAAAATATAGAATTGGGGGAAACCTGGAAAGTGTTATTGAAGGAATTAAAAATCTTGTATTAACAAAACAACAATTAAAATCTAAATATCCAATTGTACATATACAGTTTTTAGTATTAAAACATAATGAACATCAAATTAAAGAGATAAAGAGTTTGGTTAAATCGCTGGGGATTAATAAGATTGAATTAAAATCTGCACAAATCGAAAATTTTGAAAAGAACAGTGATTTAATTCCTACTATTGAGAAATTCTCCAGGTATAATAACAAGGAAAATGATTTTAAAATTAAAAACAAATTGTTAAATCGTTGTTTTAGAATTTGGAGTACTTTAGTCGTTAGCCGGGAAGGAACTATTGTACCTTGCTGTTTTGACAAAGAACTACAATATCCTGTTGGTAATGCAATAAATAACAGCGCTTTAAAAATCTGGAAATCCAAAGAATTCGCTGGTTTTCGAAGAAATATTTTATTAAATCGAAAAAAAACTCCCATTTGTAGAAACTGTACTGAAGGATTACGTATAAAGTATTAATGTACAACAAGGGTAATTGAAATCTCGTGTCAAAATTTAAGATTACGATTTTTTTTCTTAAATTTCAGAACATCGTTTAGATTTAAAGCAATGGTTATGAATATAAAATTTCTACACCTATTATTAATTGCATCACTGCTATTCTCCTTTTTTAATAGCTTTTCGCAAGAAGAAGAAGCTGATACTTCTTCAACGCAGCTGCTTTTTGAACTATCACTCGAAGATTTAATGAATATCGAAATAGTTTCTGCAGTTCGTCAAAATCAGAACATAACCGATGCTCCTTCAATTGTATCAGTTATTACAGAAAATCAAATTAAAGAAAGAGGATATTTAAGTGTTGATGAAGCACTAAACAGTATAGCGGGATTGGATGTTATAACAGATCATTATCAACCGAATTTAGGAATCAGGGGTATTAATGGAGGCTTAAGAAGCTGGTCGAGATTAGTTAAAGTTATGATTGACGGGCAAAACGTATCTTTCAGGTCTAGTTCTGATAATTACCTGGATGCTTCATTAATTCCTATCGAAGCAATTGAAAGAATTGAAATTATTCGTGGCCCTAATTCAGCTCTTTATGGGAAGGATGCTTTCTTAGGAGTTGTAAATATTATAACCAAATCCGGAGAAAAATTAGAAAATGCTTCTATATCCCATTTTTTTGCAAATATTGATGAAAACCCTTCGTTTGGTTTGAGTACTATTTGGGGAGGAACAAAGGATAATTTTGATTTTATTTTTGCAAGTTCGTATTCTCAAATTGACAAATCTGGACTATCACCTTATAATGTTCCGGGAAGTACAATATATGACAATCAAGACATTAGTCAACAAAACGAATCTAATCCTTTTAGCATTTTTGCTAAACTTTCTTACGAAAAAGAAAATTTGGGAAAATTTGTATTTGACATGAATTACCAAATTATTAATTCTTATGCAGAATTTTTAGATTGGGGGACACTTACTCATAACAATAGAATTAGCTTGTTTAATGCCTACCAAAGATTGGTATATACTAAAGACTTTTTTGAAAATTTCACTTCCAATGTTTCTTTATCGCATTCAACCGGCAAACCATTAAAACACGAAATACTTGATACTGACTCTGATCTTTCAGAATGGATCGAAAGAGACATAGGCTATACAAGTTATGATTTGGGCGGAAATATTTCCTACTTTTTCGACGACATTAACAATTTTACTTTAGGAGTTGATTATATAACAGATATTCATGATCATCAAAAATTCTATACTGTAACCAATGCCGGGATAAGGACTTTGAATCCGGGAGGAACAGAAGGAATCAGGAACTTTAACAATTTTGGAATCTATTTGCAAATGATTTTAAATGCTGCCGAATTTTTTAATATCAATTATCTTAATGATTTAACATTAACAGCTGGCTATCGTTTTGATTATCATAACATTTATGGCGATGTTCTAACATACAGGTTAGCTGCAGTATACCATATTGCCGATCAGCTTAGTACTAAAATAATGTACGGTACATCTTTTAATGCTCCTTCGTCGGTTCAATTATATACAAATCCAATTTTCCCCGGTGATATTATAGGTAATTCTGAGCTTAAACCTGAACGGGCAAAAACTCTTGAATGGGCAATTATGGGAAAATTAACTGACAATATTAATTTTAATACAAATCTATATTATACTATAATCGATGATAAAATAGAGTACCTGCTTCCTTATGGTGAAACAACAAATATTACTGCAGCAAATATTGCAAAGATATATTCAGCCGGCATTGAAAGTGAGCTTAACATATTTTATCATAATTCAGTATCATATTTAAATTATAGTTATCAGAAAACCATTAATGAAAGAACAAATCCTTTGCATGGATTAATTAAGGTTGAAACCAGCCTTTACCCACACCACATGATTAAATTTGGAGAAACATACAGATTCCCGAAATATTATATAAAATTAAACATAGATGGTAATTACATAAGCTCGCGCAAAGCCAGTGAACAAAATAATTTTATTTACGATCCGATAAATTATACAATTAACAGTTATAGTTTAGATTCATACTTTTTATTCAATTTTATGATATCGTCCATGAATCTGAAATTTCTTGATGATAATGAAACAATCCTAAGTTTTAAAGTAGACAATCTCTTAAATACAAAATATTATTACCCGGGATTTAAAGATTATGATATTCCCGGACTTGGCAGATTATTTACATTTAGAATAACTCAAATGCTATAATGTCATGAAAATTAAATTTTTATATGCCCAGGTGATTTTTCTGATTTCTATTTTAATTTTTACAGCTTGTGATAATTTAAAGGAAGATTTCAATATTAAATCTTATAAAAATCCTATTAAGATAGCAGTTGTTGGAGATGTTACCATAGGCAGAGAAGTTGCAGAAAATGTTTTCTTTGCTGTTAAAATGGCTGCTGATGAAATAAATTCAAATGGCGGATTAACGATTAATGGTCTTGAAAGAGAAATTGAACTGGTATTTAAAAATTCCGGAGGGACACCGAAAATTGGCGAAACCGTAATTAACGAACTAATTAATGAAAATATAGATATTATTATCGGGCCAACAGTTTCTGCCGTTGCTGTCGACATGGCAAACTTGTGCATTGAAAATAATATCCTTATGATGACTTATTCAGCAACAGTTCCGGAACTTTCATATTTAAATGACAGGAATCTTATCTGGAGAACATGCCCTTCAGATGCTTTTAGCGGAATTGTTATGGCTAACTATGCTTTTGACTCCTTAGATATTAACAACGGAGCAATTTTATATCGAGAAGATAAATTTGGCCTGGCAATGAAAGAAGTTATTGCAGAGAAATTTATTTTGTCGGGAGGAGGAATTCTTGCTACTGCCAGTTATCCTACTGAAGAAGTTGAGCTTAACCTGTACGATTACAGCACTCAAATTAATCATCTTTTAAAATCTGAACCACAAATAATTTTTACAATTGTTTTTGAACTGGAAATAGGTAAAATTACTCAGGATTTTTGGGCATCATCCTTATACCAAAATTACGAATTAAAACCAAAAATATTTTTAACGGAAGGTGGATTCCCCCAAGAATTAATAGCCAACGGGCAACCCAATGTAGTTGAAACTATTTTGGGAATATCAAGTTCAATTACTACAAGCTCTAATTATATAACATTTAAAAACAACTATTTTCAAAAATTCGATTTTGAGCCTGTAACTTATGCTGAACATGCGTACGATGCTTTATATTCAATAGTTTATGCAATACTAAAAGCTCAATCGGTATTACCTGATGATATTAAGCAAAACCTTAGACCGGTTACGGGAGGTACAGACTCCGGCTCTGAATCTGTAATAATAAATGTAAACGAGTACGAAAAAGCTAAAGTTTTTTTGTTATCAGATATTGATATAAATTATGAAGGAGCCTCAGGAGCAATAAATTTTGATGAAAATGGCGATCCTGAATCTAAATTTGTTATTTGGGGAATCAGGGATGGCGAGTATACTGAAATTTCATACTTTGAAAAATAATTTTGTGAATCAAAATAAAAAAGAATATAAATTCAATTTTCAAATAAACTCTTCTTTATACAAGAAGAGTGTTTTGATTATGTTGCTTATTTTTATATCATTTCAAAGTTTTTCTCAATCTAATGTATATGTGCTAAAAGCTGTTTATCTTGAAAAATTCTCCAGATTTGTAACCTGGCCCGAAGAATGTTTAATGAATAATCACGATAAGTCTTTTGTTATTTCAGTTATTGGAAGAACTCCGCTAACAAAGAACCTTGAACAAATATATTCTATTCAAAAAATTAATAATAAGAAAGTTACAATAAAACGAATTTCTAATCTTTACGAAATTGAGAATAGCCACATATTGGTAATTGCAGAATCAGAGAGAAAGAACTTACAAAATATCTTATCTTTAACGAAGAATATGCCGGTGCTTACAATTAGTGAAGCTCCAGGTTTTGCTAAAAAAGGAGTTTTAATTAATTTCTTTGAAGAAAATAAAAAATTGCGATTTGAAATAAACGAAACAGCAGTTTTGCAATCGCCATTACAAATGAGTTTTTATTTATTAAATTCTGCCAAAATTGTTAATCCAGTAAATGATAATTAATGAAGGTTTTTCAAAATATATCAATTAAAAATAAAATTATTAGCATCATTTTGCTCGTGAGCACACTAACCATGTTTATTGGGTCTACAATTGTAAGCATAAGCGATATAAAAAATTTAAAGCAAGAAATGCTTTTAAACAATTTAATAAATATAAAACTAATTGGAGAATATTCTATTGCTCCTCTTACTTTTGATGATAATATAGGTGCAGAAAATATTTTATCAAAATTATCTACAATTCCCGGAGTTAAATGTGGTGCTTTATATGATCGAAATGGATTTTTATTTGCATCTTATAAAAGAACCGAAGATGTATTTATCCCACCCTTATACGAAAATCCTGACGAATTAGTAAATTCTTTTTATGAGTTTACGAAAACTTCTTTAAAAATTGAACATCCTATTATATATGACGATTTTAAATATGGCATTATTTCAATACAAGTTGATACATCATTGTTAGTTAAAAAAATAAGAGATTCGATTCTAATAATGTTTGGCATACTGATTGGTATGATTATTTTTTCCTATATTCTGGCAAACCAGTTACAAAAACCAATATCACAACCAATACTTGATTTAGCTAAATTAACCCGAAAAATATCAGGTGAGGGTGATTACAATGTAAGAATAGAACGAAAAAGCAATGATGAAATTGGGATTCTTTATGAAGATTTCAACAATATGTTACAACAAATTCTAAATCGTGAGGCTGCTCGTGATGAAGCAGAGAAAAAACTTTTATCTGCTAAAGAAAAAGCTGAAGAAAGCGACCATTTAAAATCGGCTTTTTTGGCTAACATGTCACACGAAATCAGGACTCCAATGAATGCTATTTTAGGTTTTGCGGAACTAATTACCTTACCCGACTCTGAAATAACTCCTGCCGAAAAAGACAATTATGTTAAACTAATAAATAATAGCGGGAATAATCTGTTAAGATTAATAGACGATATTATTGATATTTCGAAAATTGAAGCTGGTCAAATAAAGATTCATAAAAAAGAATGTCATTTAAATTCTACTTTAAAAGATATTCAACAGTCATTTCTTGAAATTAGAAAACACCAAGAGAAAGAAAATATTGATATAAGATTAAACGAAAATGCACAATCTCAAAACCTTATAATCAAAACTGATACACTTAGATTAAACCAAATTTTTATTAACTTAATAGATAATGCATTAAAATTTACTGAGGATGGTTTTATTGAATTTGGTTATGAAATATTGAATAAAGAAAAATTTCTGTTTTATGTAAAAGATACAGGCGTTGGAATGGATCAGAAGAAAAAAGATCTTGTCTTTGATCGATTTACAAAAATAGAAGATGATAGCTCAAGATTATACCGTGGTGCCGGTTTAGGTTTAGCTATTAGTAAAAGTTTAGTTGAACTACTGGGTGGCAAAATATGGGTTGAATCTACCCCTTCTGTTGGTTCTACTTTCTATTTTAATCTGCCTTTCGACATAATAAAAGAATCCGACAATAACCTTCAAATTATTGAACTATCGGATAATTACGATTGGCAAAATAAAACAATTTTAGTAGCTGAAGACGAACCGGCTAATTATATTTATATTGAAGAAGTCTTAAAAACTACCAAAGCCAGAGTTCTTAAAGCTATGAACGGCAAAGAGGCAGTTGAAATGTACAAAAACAATAAGGATATTGATATCATTATTATGGATATTAAGATGCCCGAAATGGATGGATATGAAGCAACCAGACAAATAAAAAAAATAAATAAAGACGTTCCGGTAATTTCTCAAACAGCTTATGCAATGCCAGGAGATATAGATAAAGGACTCGATTCAGGCATGAATGATTATTTAATAAAACCCGTTAAACCAAAAGTATTATTATCAATATTAAATAAACACTTTAATAAATTATCACCAACAGGATGAAATGTTCATACACTTTCATTTCTTAACTTGACGAACTCAGCGAAACCTGTTTTCTGGATAGTATCAACAAATTATAGGATCAGGACATGTCCTGATCCTACAATTACAAATCATTGCTTTCATTTAAAAATCACAAAAATTTTAGGAACTTAATCTTACTTTAAAAATTGTTGAATAACATTTGAAATACTTTATGAATGACTAAAATTCAAAATTCCTTACTTTTCATTTTAGGCATTTTAGCTCATTTTTCCCGGATAGCTATCGGGATTAGGCATTTAAATCTTCATTATATCCTCTTCTTTTGCTTTAATAATTTTATCAATTTTTTCTCCGAAACTATCAGTTTGTTTCTGAATTACATCTTCAGCAGTTTTAGCTTCATCTTCTGAAAGTCCGTCTTTTTCTAACTGCTTTACTTCATCATTTGCATCTTTTCTGGCGCTGCGAACACTAACACGGGCACCCTCTCCTTCTGCATGAACCTGTTTAACCAGAACCTTTCTTCTTTCTTCGGTTAGTGCCGGGATATTAATCCTAATCATTTCCCCGTTATTCATTGGTGTAAAACCCAGGTTGGCATTAATAATAGCTCGTTCGATAGGTTCTACCATTGTTTTTTCCCAGGGCTGAATTGCAATAGTTTTAGGATCTGGAGTTCCTATATTTGCCACCTGACTTATTGGTGTTTGAGTACCATAATAATCAACCATTACAGTATCCAGCATACGAGGATTTGCTTTCCCTGCGCGTAAAGCTCCCAGTTCTAATTCAAGATGGTTAATTGCTTTATCCATCATCTCTTCGGTAGCATCAATAACAAATTGAACTTCTTCAGTCATAA
>JAUVLS010000159.1 GCA_030600625.1 Bacteroidales bacterium | reverse complement strand
CTTTTTCTTTTTCTTTCTTTTTTTGATCTGATTTTTTAACCTCTTTTGATGCTCTATTTAATGCTCCTGAAACATTAATTTGCGCACTCAATGAAGGCGGAATGATAATCAATAATCCTACGATTAATAGTAAACTAAGTTTTCTCATAATATTTTACATTTAAATGATAATTAAGAATAATTTTAATATTACTGTCAATTTAAAAATAGAATTTACAAGGTAATAAAAGCAAATTGAAGTTCCTAAAAAATTTACATATTCTATAAACTAAACAAGTTACGTTATAAACTAAGAAAGCGCCCTTGCAAGTTAGGCGCTTTCTTAAATATTGATTTCTGATAGCTTAATTTTCCGATAAATCAAGTTCAACTTCTTGTAAATACTCCACTGATTTTGCAATATCATCGTACATGGTTTTATCATCATTAATAAACTTCACCTTTTTACGATAATTGCTCACAAATTTTTCTATAAATGGCGATGATTTTGCAGGACGTTGGAACTCCAGTGCCTGGGCTGCACTGAATAACTCAATAGCTAAAATTCTTTCCAGGTTAAGAGCAACCTGATAAGCTTTTGTTGCAGCATTCGCACCCATACTTACGTGATCTTCCTGTCCTTGTGACGACTCAATAGTATCAACAGAAGCAGGAGTTGATAATTGTTTGTTTCTACTAACAATAGATGCAGCAGTATATTGCGGAATCATAAATCCACTATTCAATCCGGGATTTGCAACTAAGAAAGGTGGCAACCCGCGTTTCCCGGCAAGTAATTGATAAGTTCTGCGTTCTGAAATACTTCCCAATTCAGCCATTGCTATACATAAATTGTCTAATGCCAAAGCCAGGGGTTGTC
Source organism: Bacteroidales bacterium (assembly GCA_030600625.1). Next base: position 3,792 of record JAUVLS010000159.1, on the reverse strand, counting down.
CGTGGAAATTACCGGCTGATATTATTAAATCCTCATCAGGAAAAATAGTTGGATTATCGGTTACAGCATTAATTTCGTTATTAAAAACATAAGAAACATAGTTTATAGAATCTTTTGAGGCTCCATGAACCTGCGGAATACAACGAAACGAATATGGATCCTGAACATGAACCTTTGATCGGTTAATAAGTTCACTTCCCTCAAGAACATAACGCATTCTGCGGGCAGTTTTTATTTGCCCTAAATGATGGCGAATCTGATGAACAGAGTCATGAAATGGCTCAATTCTTCCATCGAAAGCATCCAAAGAAACTGCACTAATAACATCGGCTCATTGAGATAGTTTCCACACTTTTAATGTTAAATAAACACCATGAGCACTCATAAACTGAGTTCCGTTTAATAATGCTAAGCCTTCTTTTGATTTTAAACTAATCGGCTCCCAGTTCATTTTCTTAAGTAAATCTTCACCGGACATTCTTTCACCTTTGAAAATAACCTCACCTAAACCAAGCATTGGCAAACTCACGTGTGCCAAGGGAGCTAAGTCGCCTGAAGCACCTAACGAACCATACTGATATACAATAGGTAGAATATCATTATTAAAGAAATCTATTAATCTCTCAACGGTTGATAATTGCACTCCTGAATGTCCATATGATAATGATTGGATCTTTAATAAAATCATAATCTTTACAATCTCAACAGGAATTTCATCACCAGTACCACAAGCATGTGACATAACCAGATTTTGTTGGAGTTTTCCTAAATCTTCACGAGAAATTCTCTTATCATACAATGCACCAAATCCGGTATTAATACCATAAATTAGTTCGTCCTTACTATCCATCTTTTGATCTAAGTATTCACGGCATTTTAGTATATTATTTTTTGACTGCTCAGAAAGAGCCAGTGTAAATCCTTCTTTTAAAATCTGATCAATTCTGTCAAAAGTTAATTGATCATTTGATATATAATGAATTTTTTCCATGTTCATTATGAATTAAATTAAATATAAAAATTAAATTTAGAATAACAATAACTAATAAAAAAGTTAAATTACCTAAGAAGTTCAGGGAAAACGAATATCTCCACCGGCCACAAAAATAGGATGTCTGGGAATAATTTCAATAAATAGTAGGTATTTATATTCCATTTTTAAGATAGTTTTTGAAGTAGTTCTTCGAACTTCATTTCAGACTGATCTCCACTTTGCATGTCTTTAACATTCAATACTCCTTTTTCCATTTCGTTTTCACCTACCAATATAACCCAAGGAATATTTTTATTATTGGCATAAGTCATTTGCTTTTTCATTTTAGCAGATTCCGGATAAATCTCAGAATTTATTCCATTCTCTCTTAGTTTTTGAAGTAATGGAAGACAGTACTTTTCTTCTTTTTCGCCAAAATTCACAAACATCACTTTTGTTGAAGCAACAATCTCTTTTGGAAAAACATCCAGTTGTTCCATTACATCGTAAATACGATCGGCACCAAATGAAATACCAACACCAGAAACATCTTTTAAACCAAATATACCGGTTAAATCATCGTAGCGACCACCACCACAAAGACTTCCAATCGCAACATCTCTTGACTGAACCTCGAAAATTGCCCCCGTGTAATAGTTTAATCCACGAGCTAATGTTAAATCTAATTCAAGCTCCGTATTTAAAGATAATGTTTCAAAATAATTTAATATTGTTTCTACTTCTTCAACTCCTTTTAATCCGATTTCAGAATCTATTAGCATTCTCTTCAAAAAAAGAATCTTCTGTTTATTATTTTGATCAATTACATTTATTACACTAAATATATCTTCGATTTGAAATTCAGAAAAGCCTGATTTAATTAGTTCATTTCTAACGCCATCACTTCCTATTTTATCTAATTTATCTAATGCAATTGTAAATTCAATAAATTTGTCTTTAGCATTAATAGTCTCTGCAATTCCTAATAATATTTTTCTATTATTGATTTTAATAACAGCATTAATGTTAAGTTTTTGAAAAACCTGATCAATTATTTGGATAAGTTCAACCTCGTTTAACATCGAATTGCTGCCAATAACATCTACATCGCATTGGTAAAACTCACGATAACGGCCTTTTTGTGGCCTGTCGGCACGCCAAACAGGTTGAATCTGATATCGTTTAAAGGGAAAAGTTATTTCGTTTAAATGCTGCACAACAAAACGGGCAAAAGGAACTGTTAAATCGTAACGTAGACCCTTTTCTGAAATATCACTTATTAGCTCCCTAGATCCTACCCTCCCTTTTATTTTTGATGCTCTATACCGCATAAAATAATTAACCTGATCACTATACTCATTAAATCGTTTAATAAGTTCCTCTTTTGAATCCTTAAGATATTCTCCTAGAGTTTTATTATTATCTAAAATTGTTTCAACTGCACCATCAAATGCAGCCGAATTGTTTAATTTATTTCTTTTTGTATTATAAACTTTTATAAATTGAGTAATTTGTTTTTTAATACTATCCTTCTTAACAATTTTTGATAAATAATCTCCAGAATTTAAAATTTTAAATAAAAGCTTATCTCCCTCATCGCCATACTTACCCAATAAAGTCGAAAGATTCTCCATAGATGGAGTTTCAATAGGCAAATAACCAAATCGTTTGAAAACTTCTTTTATGGTATCGAAAATAAAATTCCGTTTCACCATTTCAGAAGGCAAAAAATCACGGGTACCTTGTGGAACAGATGGTTTTTGTGCAGCCATATTTGTTCTTTATTAAAATTATTTTCTGCAAATATAGAACAAAATTAAAGCGATCTAAAATGAAAACTTGATAATGGCTATAGAACATAAAAAAGGATGGCTCCCGATATCGGGAGTCATCCTTTCATAATCAATGTAAGCAAATAAATTTATTTCTTTTTAGCCATTTGTTTAAAATCCTTATCCAGTATACCATCAAAGTTTTTACCTTTTTCAACCCAGTGATAATCGAAATAATATAAATTAGCATCTTTTGTACCAATTATAATTTTATAACAACGAGCTCTTAAACGCGTACCTTGTGGTCCTACTTTGTGCAAGAAAACAACATCTTCATCGCGATTTGTAATAGCTTCTTCAATTTCCTCACGAGTAACAAACTTTGCTTTATAAGGATATATTTTCTTAATTTTTGCTTCAGTATTAATATTAGGAGCAACCTCATCCTTTATTAAATACAGCGTTTTCTGCTTAATATCTTTTGTATTCTCATTATAATGCTGAAAAATATTTTTCTTTATTATGTCAGGGTTATCTTTCATAGTCTGAACATGAGTTTGCATAAATCGAACCAACGATTCCATTTTATAAACCCAAAATTCTTCGTCAACTTCAGTATACGCTAATGGAATAGCCGCAATATCAGGCAAATCTTCAAATCCATCTAAGCCTTCTTTCCCAATAAAGATACTTAAGAAATTGTAACGAACTTTTGTTTTATCATTTTGAAAAACAACCTGTGTCATCATTAAAAAAGACTTATCCTGATCGTTATACATTTCTTCGAATTGATCTAAGGAAATAAACTCATACTCGGTAATTGTCCATGCTTTTTTTACAGCCTCCTGAATTTTAAAATTATATTCAGCTATAGGATTTGTTTCTAAAACAACATAAAGTTTCGAATTCAAAAACTGGTTTAAATCAGCTTCGGTAGGAAGATACTCTTGTGCATTTAATGAAAGAGTTGAAATTCCGATAATAATTGCTAAAATTAATTTTCTCATATGCTTATTTTTAAAATTGTTTTTTAATTATTCAACTAAT
>JAUVLS010000155.1 GCA_030600625.1 Bacteroidales bacterium | reverse complement strand
TAATCCTAATTTGAGGTTATCAATCTTTGATCTCATAATTCCATTTTTTAAAATAATCCATTTGATCATAAGCCGTATAATCAATCTCAACAGGAACAACTGAAATAAAATTATTGGCCAATGCCCATTCATCTGTATCTGTCGATCCATTTTCGCAATTTTCAAAATACCCTGTTAACCAAAAATACTCTCCACTCCTGGGATCTAAACGCTTTTCAAATTCTTCTTTCCACATTCCTTTCGCCTGTCGACAAATCTTAACTCCATTAATTTCATCTTTTTTAACTGCCGGAAAGTTTACATTTAAGCATGTAGCTTCAGGCAAACCATTTTCCAAAACATTTAAAACAATTTTTCTTCCATGTTCAATTGCCGGAGAAAAGTCAGCATCACTTGCATAATCTAGTAATGATAATCCGATAGACTGAATTCCATTCACACAACCTTCTATTACTGCACCCATGGTACCAGAATATATAATACTTATTGATGCATTCGAACCATGATTAATTCCTGACACCAACACATCCGGTTTACGATGTAAAACTTCGCTCATTGCCAGCTTAACACAATCAACTGGTGTTCCGTTACAACCGTAAACAGTTACATTTTCTTCTTCTCTGATTTTTTTGTACCTGATAGGTACTTTTACCGTAATAGCATGCGACATTCCCGAATTACCATGAAAAGGAGCCATAACAACTACTTCGCCTAAAGGTTTTACAATTTCAATTAATGCAGAAATTCCTTTTGCATTTACACCATCATCGTTCGTAACTAAAATTAAAGGTCTGTTTATCTCCATCATCTGTTATATTTAATATGCAAAGATATTCAAATAGAAGGAAGTATCAATATGTTATTTTAATTTCTTAAAATCCGGGGTTATGGGTTAATTAGTGTTTGTCCATAAAGTCATCGGATGACTCAAATATCAAATACCAAATTACAAGTTTAAAGTTTCTTTTTCGCATTCACCTGCCATTTTTCCACGTTCACCATATTAGATTTTATTTGAACATGTATAATGCCGTTAATTTGTTTCAATATTAAAAATCAATACAATGAAAAAAATCAGATACGGAAATGAAATTGATAAAATGCCAAATGTTGCATTTAGAATAATGACCTTGATATTTAAAATACGTGATTTTTTTAAACCTGCCAGTAAATGTCTTGAAGAGTTTGGAATACAAAAAGGAAGTATTGTTATTGATTATGGTTGTGGTCCGGGAATGCAAATTAAAAGAGCATCAGAATTAGTTGGTAATGAAGGATTAATTTATGCTGTTGATATTCATGAATTAGCAATTAAATCAGTAGAAAAATTAATTACGAAATATAATTTAGATAATGTAAAAACAATTCAAACGGACGAAAATAGAGTTGAAATATCAGATAATACTGCCAATTTAATATACGCGCTTGATATGTTTCACATGGTAAAAGATTATAAAAGTTTTTTAACTGAATTGAACAGAATCGGGAAATACGATTGTACTTTAATTCTCGAAGATGGACATCAGCCAAGAGCAAAATCAAAAGAAAAAGTTATACAATCAGGATGTTGGACAATTGAGGAAGAATGCAAAAAATATATGCTATGTAAGTCAAGTTGGAATGATAAAATGATTGAATGATAAATAACATTTAAGCATTTCCTCTAAAATAATACTAGAACTAATAAAACCATCAATTATGAACAAATTAAAATTACTTTTTATCAGTTTGACAATGGTTATTGTATCAAATATAAATGCACAAAATATTACACAGTCGATAAGAGGACAAATAATTGAAAAACAAACACAGACAACACTTCTGGGAGCTACCATAATAATACTGGATTCAAATTCTGTTATAGCAACAATTACAGATAACAACGGGTATTTTCTGCTTGAAAATATTCCTATTGGCAGAATAAGTTTACAAATTAGTTATATTGGATTTAACACAGTTGTTTTAAGCAATTTAAATCTAGTGTCAGGGAAAGAACTTGTTCTAAATATTGAAATGGAAGAAAAAATTCAGACCATGGATGAAGTTGTAATAACTGCCGGAAAAAAAGGAGAATCGATGAATAGAATGGCAAGTATCAGTGCCAGACCTTTTTCGGTTGAAGAAAGCCAGCGATATGCCGGAACCAGAAATGATGTTTCAAGAATGGCTGCAAATTATGCAGGTGTATGCAGTTCAAACGATGCTCTTAACGATATTGTAATTCGCGGTAATTCTCCGACCGGGTTATTATGGCGTTTAGAGGGTGTTGATATACCAAATCCTAATCATTTCGGAAGTCTTGGTGCAACAGGCGGACCTGTAAGCATGTTAAATAATAATGTTCTTTCGAATTCAGATTTTATGACAGCCGCTTTTCCTGCAGAATACGGAAATGCTTATTCAGGAGTATTTGATTTGAAAATGCGTAATGGAAATTACAGTAAAAATGAATTTCTTTTTCAACTCGGTTTAAACGGCTTTGAACTTGGTGCCGAAGGCCCTATATCCAGAAATAATAACTCATCATATTTAATTAATTATCGTTATTCAACAATGGGCGCCTTGCAAGCAATAGGTATTAGTGTAGGAACAGGAGAAGCTGTCCCTAATTTTCAGGATTTAACTTTAAAACTAAATTTTCCGACAAAAAATATCGGACGAATAACAATTTTTGGACTTGGTGGAATTAGCGATATAAATTTTTTATATAGCGAAAGAGATACAACAAAAGAAGACGATAATGTTTATGCTTATGAAAACAGGGATGTTTTATCAAAAAGTAAAATGGGAGTAATCGGCTTATCGCACACATACATAATTAATAGTAATACATATTCAAAACTGATTATCGGTGCATCAACAATTATTAATGAAAATGTAGTTGATTCGGTTAGCACTGTAACAAATATTCCAACACCATATATTCGAATGGATTTAACAGATTCGAGAATTTTCGGTAATTTTTATATCAACAAAAAAATTAATTCACATCATAATTTCAGAATAGGTGTGAATGTTAAAAGAATCAGCATGAATTTAACTGATTCTATTTACAAAGCAAACTACGACAGGTTTGTTACAAGAGTAGATAATAATGATTTTACATATTTGTACGAAGCATTTATTCAATGGCAATACAAACTAACTGATAATTTGATATTTAATCCCGGTATTCATTATCAACAATTAGCATTAAATAACAGTTATTCTATTGAGCCCCGGTTTGGAATAAAATGGAACTTATCTAATACTCAATCGTTTGGAATTGCTTATGGTTTACATAGTATTTGTCAGCCATTAAGTGTTTATTTTAAACAGGTTGAATTGCCTGATTTAAGTTATTTAAGGCCAAACGAAGATTTGGATTTTACTAAAAGCCATCACTATGTTCTGGGATATAATCTTCAAATCAATAAAAATTTACGATTAAAAGCAGAAACTTATTATCAGGATATATTTCAGGCAGTAGTTGAACCGAACAAGAGCGCTTATTCAATTTTAAACAGTAATTCATTTACGAGATTTACACCCGACTCATTGATAAACGGAGGCAGCGGTACAAATTACGGAATAGAACTTACTGTTGAACGATTTATGAATAAAGGATTTTATTATCTTTTAACCGGTTCGTTATACGAATCAAAATATAAGGGAAGCGATGGGATATTAAGAAATACAGCTTTTAACGGGAATTATGTTGTTAATGTTTTAGCAGGAAAGGAATTTGAAGTATTTACAAATAAAGAGAATGCAAAATTTAAAAAAGCCATAACTATTGATGGAAAATTTACATGGGCAGGAGGATTAAGATATACTCCTGTTGATATTGATAAATCTATGGAAACCGGGCAAACGGAACTTGACGAAGAAAACCCTTTTTCAAAACAATTTGAAGATTATATCAGGCCTGATATAAATATAGCTTTCAGGTTAGACGGAAAAAAAGTCTCACATGAATTATCTTTTGATATTCAAAATTTCATAAACCGTAAAAATCCGTATATGATGACATTTAATACTGAGACAGGCGAAGAAGAAATAATATATCAACTCGATATCTACCCAATGGTACAATATAGAATAGTTTTTTAGTAGATTTGAATAATTAAATGATGAGTCCTGTCTAAAACACGTCATTGCGAGGAACGAAGCAATCTATACTTTTGTAGTCCAGCAGGTTAAGATTGCTTCACTTTGTTCGCAATGACAAAAACACCCTTTTTCTCAATGATGTATAATAACAATAATTTATAAGATGAAATTCAACAAAAAAATACTAATAGCCTGCATTGTAATTGCATTACTTATGCCTGCATTTTTTTATCTGAAATTTTATTTAACAGATAATAATAAACCTATGCACAATATCGCATTAGGAATGTTGTATTCATTTATTGTTGCAGTATCAATTTTCACAGTTAATATTAAAATTTTTAATTGGTTGCGCCTAAAATTCCCCTGGGATAAAAAATTCATTCAACGGATAAGTTCTGAAATATTATTAACCAATTTCATTGCTGTAATAATAATTTCAATTTGCGCATTGATATTCTCTCTGGCATTTAATCATTTTGGAAATCAAAAATTAAGTATTATTTTATTTAATAATATAATTGTTGCAATAATAGTAAACACGATATCTATTTCTATTCTTGAAGGATATTATTATTTTAAACAGTGGAAAACCTCATTGATACAAACAGAACAGCTTAAAAGAGAGAATATTCAATCGCAGTTTGAAGCATT
>JAUVLS010000170.1 GCA_030600625.1 Bacteroidales bacterium | reverse complement strand
GAAAATAAGATTATAATATTTATTATAACTGCAATAATTTTTATTAACCTAAAAGCATTCACGTATGAAACAATTAATTCTTACTACAGTTTTTTTATTTTCTGTATTAGCCGTTTTAGGGCAAAAATCAAATCTGGTAGTATTCTCAGAAGACGGTGAAAAATTTACTTTAAGCCTTAATGGAGCAGAACAAAATATTGAACCATTAAAGTATATTAAATTAACCGATTTAGCTCCCGGTTATTATAAACTTAATATTATTTTTAATGATGTAAGCATTGGTGAAATTAAAAAAGGTATTTCTTTGAATGCCGGAATGGAAACTACTGCAATGATAAAACAAAAGTCCGGCAATGTATACATACTCAGGTATCAGGGAGAAAACCCAATACCATCAACAGGTCAATCAGCAGGAAATAATCAGGCTTCTTCAATACATACTGTGCAAACCACAAGTGAGCCGGGTATATCTTCATCCACAACTGTTACAGAATCAACTACAATAACTACAAGTAGTACAGGACAAGCACAACCAGTTGGCGAGAATATAAATATGGACGTGAGCGTAGGCGACGAAAGTGCAAGTTTAAGCATAAATGTAAATGCCAATGTTTCCGAAGGTTCTTCGGGTACAGTAGCCTCAACTTATTCGTCAACAACAACGACTACCTCAACTACCAGTTCATCCTCAGGTTGGCAGTCCGGAGAATCATCTTACTCAGAAACAAATCAACTTTCCGGATATAATGGTCAGACAGGTTGCAATTACCCGATGACAGACAGTGATTTTAATGAGGCAAAACAATCTATTGCATCAAAAACTTTTGAGGATAGCAAATTACTGATTGCCAAACAGATTACAAAAGCAAATTGTTTATTAGCTTCGCAGGTAAAACAAATTATAAAACTTTTTGAATATGAAGATTCAAAACTTGATTTTGCAAAATATGCATATAAGTATACTTATGATCAAAATAATTATTATAAGGTGAATGATGCATTTGAATATGAACTTACTATTGAAGAATTAAACGAATATATAGAAAGCATCAGGTAAAATACATAAGGCTCTAGTTTAAAATAGCGTTGGAAACTAAAAATTATTTTGGGTTGAAACCCATTTGAACCTCGTATTACTAACCCTAGGCTTAAGCCTAGGGTTATAGAATCCTCATTAATAAAGGGCTTTAGCCCGACACTTTTATACATACTATTTTAAACTAGAGCCAATAATAATAATATTGTCAGGCTCAAAGATTTAAAATAAACTACTAAGATGAATATATCAGCATGTGGACTAATTTGTGATGATTGTCAATTTCATAATAATCAGTGTGCAGGTTGTTACGAAGTTAAAAGAAAAACAGTTTGGGCAAAAGAAATCATTCCAGGCGGCATCTGCCCTTTATTTGATTGCTCAATAAACAACAGGAATTATAAAAGTTGTGGCGATTGTAAAGAGCTACCTTGCCAAAGGTTTATGGACTTAAAAGATCCTAATATATCTGAAGATGAGCATCTGGAAATGATAAAAAAAAGAATTGAGGTTTTGAGAGAATAGATTAATGCTATTTCAAAATAATTTCATCAATAATTTCTTCTCCGGCTTTATCGTTTAAAGCCTTTTTTAATCCTTCACGAAGCATAAAAAGCTCATTGCGAATTACCGATGAATTTAATTTAACAAATAATTTGCGATTTTTTATATAGATATTATTTGTAGATCGGGCAATGGTTTTTCCAACAACTTCTTCCCATGATTTTATTAACTTAACTTCTTTAAGTTTATCATCAATTTTAAAAGCTTTTAAATATTCTTTAACAACTTCATCTATTTTCTGAGTGTTTTTTTTCCTCATGTTAAGTTCAATTAATCAACTTTATTTATTTTAATGCTCCCTTCTGATTCAATAGTAAATAAGCTATGTAGAATATTGATTTCTTTTAACATGGTTTCAAGCCTGTCCTGACTGGTGTCGGTAATAAATATCTGACCAAAATGATTTTCAGCAACCAGTTCTATAATTTGACGAACCCTATTTCTATCAAATTTGTCAAATACATCATCTAATAACAAAATAGGTTTTAAACCACTAATTTGTTTAATAAAATCAAATTGAGCCATTTTTAATGAAACCAGGTAAGTTTTTTGTTGCCCTTGCGAACCTGCTTTTTTAATAGGATATTTTTCAAGTGTTAATATAAGATCATCTTTATGTATACCAACTGTTGTGTGTTGCACAATGCGGTCTTTTTCGATAGCATTTTTTAGTATCTTTCTAAATTCACCTTCGTAAAGTTGCGAATCGTAAACAAGTTGTACTTGTTCATTATTACCTGAAATACGTGAATAATAATCCTGAAAGATAGGGATTAGTTCTTCAACAAATTTAACACGTTCAGCATGTATCTTCTCTCCTAATACTATCAATTGTTCATCCCATATATCAATACTATCTTCATCGAAAGTTCTGGTTTGATAAAAATCTTTAAGTAATCTATTTCGCTGAGCTAATGCCCTGTTATAATGTATTAAATTATCAAGATACTCTTTATCATACTGTGAAATAACACTGTCCATAAACTTTCGACGTTCATCGCTACCTTCCAGAATTAAACTATTATCAAGAGGAGAAATCATAACAATAGGCAGTAAACCAATATGATCAGAAAGTTTTTGATATTCTTTTTTATTTCTTTTAAACTGTTTTTTCTTATTCTTTTTTAATCCGCAATAAATATTTTCGTGTTTATCTTTTAACAGATAATCGCCTTGTATAACAAAAAACTCTTCATCGTATTTTACATTCTGGCTATCTATAGGATTAAGATAACTTTTACACATCGATAAATAATAAATAGCATCTAACAAGTTTGTTTTTCCAGCTCCATTTTGTCCAATAAAACAATTCATTTTTGGAGAAAAACTTATCTCTGTTTGACCATAATTTTTAAAATTTATCAATGATAATTTCTGCAGGTACATCTTGTTTGTGTATTATTATACAAAGATTCTTAATATTCTATTAAATTAAAAACGATCATATCAATAAATATCAATTTTTATAAACAAAATATTTTAAAAATTACTCAAAAGAATTACATTTGCGATTCAAATGTTTTAAGCATAATATTTTAATAATATATTAACGATGAGTAGTAAAAAGAAAGAAACACATCAAGATCAGTTTGAGTCTGTTGAGAATGCTTTAAGTAAAACAGAGCAGTACATTGAGGAAAATCAGAAAAGTTTAACAATTATTGTATTAGCTATAATAATAATTGTTGGTGGATATTTAGGGTACAAACGCTTTGTAATGACACCAAAAGAGAATGAAGCAAAATCACAAATTTGGATGGCCGAACAATATTTCGCTCGTGATTCATTCAATCTAGCTTTAAATGGTGATGGTAACTATCTTGGTTTTCTTGATATAATTGAGGAATATAGTATAACAAAATCTGCAAACTTAGCTTATTATTATAGTGGCGTTAGTTACTTACATTTAGGTCAATACGAAAATGCTATTGAGTATCTAAAGCAGTTTGAGTCAGATGATAAAATGATTGCTCCTGTTGCTTTTGGAGCTATTGGAGATGCCTATATGGAACTTGATAATACTGGTGATGCTTTGGTGTTTTACAATAAAGCAGTAAATACATCAGATAATAATTTTACAACACCAATATTTCTAATGAAAGTTGCTTTTGTACACAAACAAAATGGTGATTACAAAAAAGCATTAGAAACCTATAAAAGAATCGAAAAAGATTTTCCAAACACATCGGAAGGTCGTCAGGTTTCGAAATATATGGCTCAGGTTGAAATATTAATACAGGAATAATAAGAGATATATTTATTACCTCAAATCCGCAAGTCACGGGGTGACTATTTAACATAAAGGTAATTAAGCATACTAAATTTTATCAAGTCACCCCGTGACTATCAAATAATCCTGATTTATCAGGATTTTTTTATTTGTATAACTTAACTTTGGCAATTAATAAACAGGTATGGCAAAACTGAAAAAATCATGGCAACAAATCTAAAAAACTTATCCGACTACGATATAAAATCGGTACCATCAGCAAGTAAAATGAAATTTGGTATTGTAACTGCTGAATGGAACAGAGAAATTACTGATGCATTACTAAAAGGAGCTTTTGAAACATTACTTAAGCATGGAGCTAAAGAAGAAAATATATTAAAGAAATATGTTCCGGGTAGTATTGAACTTACTTTAGGAGCACAATTTATGGCTGAATACGCCGACCTGGATGCTATTATTTGTTTAGGTTGCGTTATTCAAGGCGAAACCCGTCATTTTGATTTTGTTTGCCAAAGTGTAACACACGGTATAACAGAATTAAATATGAATTATAATATTCCGTTTGTTTTTGGTGTTTTAACAACCGATAACCAACAGCAAGCT
>JAUVLS010000292.1 GCA_030600625.1 Bacteroidales bacterium | reverse complement strand
GTTGATACAACGGGAGTTTTTGCTGTTATCTCAATATTAAAAGAAACAACTTTTTCGATTTGTCCATTTAAACGATTATTCCTTAAGGGTAATATATTTAATTGTATGTACGCCTGTTTCCTTTTATAACTAATTTTTGATTCGTATGAAATGTTTTCAGGAATTTGATTCTTATATTTTACAATTGCCTGTTCTTTACTAGAAAGCTTTTCATACTTAATATTTGTGACTTTCAGTTCGACATTTGGCGAACTTACTTTTATTAGCTCAAAATAATATGGATAAAAATTTTCATGATTATAATAATTAGCATTTTCAAAAAACAGGAATTCTGTTTTATTAATATTTTTCTGGCTAAGCTGGTAATAATGTGAAATTGTTTTGGGTGAATCCCAGCTTATTTTTCGGTTTAATGTTCTTTTCTGACCAAATGTGTATAAAATGATGAAAAATAATAGACTAAAAATGAGTATTCTTTTCATTAGGTTTGATAATTTTATACAAAGAAACAAAACTTTATTAAAGTAATAATGAATTTTAAAATTCGTTATCTTTAAATTATAATCAATAAAACGGCAATCAATAAGTTTATATTGTAAATATAATTACGATATTTATTTTAAATGAAAAGGATTTTTATAATAATAATGGTATTAATTATAAAACAGTCATACTGCCAGGATGTTGAATTCTCGCAATATTACGCAAATCCTTTATATTTAAACCCTGCTTTTGCAGGATCAGATAATTACGCCAGAGTTTCATTAAATTATAGAACAATCTTACCAACATCATTTGGCGATTATAGCACTTATAGTGCGTCTGTCGATAAATATTATGATGAATTAAGTGGTGGTGTAGGATTTCAGATAATGAATGATAGACAAGCGCAAGGAACAATTAATGATTTAGGATTTAATCTGATATATTCTTATCATGCTAAACTAAGGAAGAGATGGGCTATTGCTACAGGATTCAGACTTGGATATAATATTAAAACATTGAATGGGAATAATTTGGTATATCCAGATATGATTGATCCTATTGATGGTGTTTCATCTTCCGGAATGGAAAGCGGGCTTTATCAAAAATCATTATATTTCGATTTTTCATTTGGAATGTTAACATGGTACGAAAATTATTATTTAGGTGTTGCTGTTGATCATCTTACAAAACCGCAAATATCCTTAGGGAGTGATGATCCTGGTCCTATTGGAAGAAAATACACTCTTCATGGAGGTATGGAAATACCATTTTACAACAGTCTTGAAAGAGTACATATGACATTATCTCCAAATCTGATTTTTCAAATGCAAGGTGCATCATCAAAATTAAATTTAGGAGTTTATTTAAATAAGAATTATTTAACTAGTGGAGTTTGGTTAAAAACAAATACCAGTTTTGATTTAACAGGTTGTGTATTAATGTTGGGTTATGTAACTGATTATTCTATATTTGCTTACAGTTATGATGTGCCTTTTTACCTGGGGGGATTAAGTGGGGTTATTTCAGGAGGTCATGAGGTAACCTTTTTGTATAAATTCATGTATAAAAGAAAGAGGAAAAAAATAAAGGCAATAAAATGTCCTAAAATTTAGTTATATTTGTATGTGAAATCTTGTTTATAGAATAAAAAAAATATTATATTTGAAATAAAAAAATAGCATTACCATGAACGTAAAGTTAAACATTTTCCCTTTAGTACTTATTAGTTTTCTAATTGTAACCGGTTGTAGTTTATTCGGTGGAGGGAACCAACCTGCAAAAACAGGAAGTGAATCTCAAACCACAGGCTGGGAATATAATGATCCTGACAATGGAGGTTTTGAGGTTAAAACAGATTATGTTGAAGAAGCTGGTCCGGGCTTAGTTCTTATTGAGGGAGGTACCTACACTATGGGGCAAACAGAACAGGATGTTACTTATGACTGGAACAATGTACCAAGAAGAGTTACCCTTGCTTCATTTTATATGGATCAGACCGAAGTGAGAAATGTTGATTATAGAGAATATTTGCATTGGATAAGAAGAGTCTTTGTTGATTATCCTGAAGTTTATAAAAATGCATTACCAGATACTTTAGTTTGGAGAAGCCCTTTGGCATATAATGAACCTTACGTTGATTATTATTTCAGACATCCTGCATATAATGAATATCCAGTTGTTGGTGTTGATTGGTTACAGGCAAATGATTTTTGTGTATGGAGAACTGATCGTGTTAATGAGATGATGCTTATTAATGAAGGTATTCTTGATGTGGATCCTAACCAAATTGGTCGTGAGAACTTCAATACAGGAGCTTATCTTGCAGGACAATACGAAGGTCTTGTTATTGAAAACTTACCTTCTTTAGATCCTAACAAAGAAAGTCGAAGAGTAACAATGGAAGATGGTATTTTACTTCCTAAATACAGACTCCCAACAGAAGCAGAATGGGAATATGCTGCTGTTGCATTAATTGGAAACACTTATGACGAAAGATTATACGAAAGAAGATTATATCCCTGGGATGGACATAATGTTCGTAAACCGCCTCCAGGAAAAGATATGGGTATAATGATGGCAAACTTCAAACGTGGTCGTGGTGATATGATGGGTATGGCAGGAGATTTAAATGATAATGGATCGATAACAGTTCCTGTTAGTTCGTTCTGGCCAAATGATTTTGGATTATATTGTATGGCTGGTAATGTTAACGAGTGGGTATTAGATGTTTATCGCCC
>JAUVLS010000253.1 GCA_030600625.1 Bacteroidales bacterium | reverse complement strand
TAAACACTTATTTAATTGCTGTAAAAAAGCAATTTGTAAGTGAAAATGAATGCAACGAAATAATGTCGGATATTGAAGCTCGCCTTTCTGAATTATTTACCGAAACATTAGGACAAAAAAGAGATGTAATTATGAAAGATGATGTTTTGAAAGTAATTAAAATTATGGGCGAACCCGAAGACTTTATGGACGAAGAAACTACAAAAGAATCTACCGGTTCGGCAAGCCGGGAATCTAAAAGAAAAAGAATGAACTATAAATCGACAAAAAGATTGTATCGCGATCCGGATGATAGAATTCTTGGTGGTGTTTGTAGCGGTTTAAGTGCTTACTTTAATACCGATCCTATTTTATTCAGAATTCTTTTCATCCTGATTTCTCTGGGAATGGGTTCCGGATTGATTATCTATATTATCCTTTGGATTGTAATACCCGAAGCAACAACAACAACTCAAAAGCTTGAAATGCGCGGGGAGGCTATCACCATTGAAAACATTAAAAGAGCCGTTCGCGAAGAATTTGAAAATGTTAAGAAAAATATGAAATTCTAAATCAACTCTAAAATTATACTGTTATAACATTTCTACACTAAAAAACAGAAACTATGAATCTCGAAAATACAAAAGCTCAAATGAAAAAAGGCGTATTGGAATTCTGCATTCTATCCATCCTTTCAAAACAGGATTACTATACTTCCGACATCATTAAAGCATTAAAAGAAGCTAAAATGATCGTTGTTGAAGGAACTCTTTATCCCTTGCTTACCAGGCAAAAAAATGCCGGGTTATTAAGCTATCGCTGGGAAGAATCGACACAAGGCCCTCCACGAAAATATTATACTCTGACCGAAAAAGGGAAAGAGCATTTAAATGAGCTTAAGTTATCGTGGGAAGAACTTGTTGAGGCAGTTAACTCGATTAATAACCAAAAATAATCCGGTAAAAATGAAAAAGACAATTAAAATTAATATAGGCGGTGTTATATTTCATTTAGATGAAGATGCCTATCAGATTTTGCAGAATTATTTGACTGCTATTAATCAGCGATTTGCTTCAAGTGAAGAAGGAAAAGAAATTATTTCTGATATTGAACATCGTATTGCAGAAATTCTGCAAAGTAAACTAAGCGAACAAAAACAAGTAATTAGCAAAGAAGATATTGATGAAGTTATTGAGATAATGGGTCGCCCGGAAGATTTTGAAAGCGAAGAAGAAGACACCGGAAAAAAATATCATCAATATAAAAAATCTTCGAAAAGATTATATCGCGATCCTGATAACAGAATACTTGGTGGTGTTTGTTCAGGAATTGCCAATTACTTAAATATAGATCCTTTAATTATCAGGATTTTGTTTTTAGTACTTTTATTTGCATATGGTATTATAGCTATAATATATATTGTTCTATGGGCATTACTCCCGGCAGCTTACACAACTGCTCAAAAACTCGATATGCGTGGAGAGAGGTTTAACATCTCCGATATTGAAAAAAATGTACATAAAGAGTACGAAACCGTAAAGGACAACCTTAAGAATTTTAAAAATTCCAGAGATTACGATCGTATCCGAAACTTTTTTGAAAGTATAATATACACAATTGGTGCTTTTTTCAGATTTATTTTCAAATTTGTTGTTGCAGCTATTGGTTTAGTATTGGTAATTATCGGAGTTGGTTCTCTTATTGGTCTCACCGGGACATTGATCATAGGAGAACCTTTTATGCCCTGGAATAATATCTTTATTGACGATCATATGATATTTACAGATATGCTCCATTCTTTTGTTGATCCAAATACTATATGGATTGTAACAATTTGTGCAGTCTTAGTTGTATTTATACCTTTGGTTGCAATTATTTACGGAGGATTTAAACTATTACTGGGCTTACGCCCGAACGACAGGTCAATTGCAGGAATTGTATTTATTGCATGGTTACTAAGTTTAATTGTACTTGTTGTTATTATTGGTACACAGGTAAAACATTACTCAATCTCGGTAAAAGATGACCACAGAATTTATGTTGAAGAACCAACAAATAAAACAATATACTTAAAAGCATGGGAAGACAAATCGCTTACAATATCTAAATTCTACATATTCGATAGCGAGTTTCAGATAATGTACGATGAAGATGATGAAAAACATCTATATGCATTTCCTGAAATAGATATTATTCTTGGACATTCAGACCAGGTTATTATCGAAATAGTAAAAAAGGGACGAGGATCAGATCGAAGAGAAGCATTGCGAAATGCCGATAATATTGAATACCATGTAGTACAACAAGATTCAGTAATTCTTTTCGATGCCGTATATTCTTTGGTTGATAAAAACCGCTGGAGATTTCCGGAAGTAGATATTACTGTACAAGTACCTGAAGATTATATTTTATATCTTGATGAAAGTATTGAAGAACAGCTAGATTATATTAAAAAAGAAAAATACTATAGAGTAGATGAGATGGTAAATAAATACTGGATTATGACCGATGAAGGTCTTGAAAAGTATTACAAAGTAACTTACAACGATTAATGATGTTTTTTGATTGGATTATTGAATCTCGAGTTTGATAATCCAATCGTTTTTTAAAAAAACACTTAAAAATATTTGCAAGCAATTTTTTTTTTTTAAATTTGCACACTCAATCAATCAATTGTCCGATGGTGTAATTGGCAACACATCTGATTTTGGTTCAGAAGAGTCCAGGTTCGAACCCTGGTCGGACAGCAAAAGCCCGGTGAAATTCACCGGGCTTTTTTGTTTTATATAATTTAGTTTATTCCTTCAAATGCTGATCTAACCAATCAAAGAAAGTACGTTGCCATAAAATTCCGTTCTGTGGAGTCAATACCCAATGGTTTTCTTCCGGGAAATACAAGAATCGCGCTTTTACGTCAAGCAATCGTGCTGAATTAAATGCTGCCATTCCTTGTGTATAAGGAATACGGAAATCCTTTCCTCCATGAACTACCAATATTGGAGTATCCCAGTTTTGAACAAATTTATCCGGTGATCCGGCATACGAGTTCATTGCTACTTTATTGTCTTTTTCCCATGGTGCACCACCTTTTTCCCATGCATCAAAAAACACTTCCTCTGTAGTCAAAAATTCCATTCCGGAATGAAAAACCCCACAATGTGCTATAAACGCTTTAAATCGTTTATTATGATTACCTGCTAACCAGTAAACCGAAAATCCTCCAAAACTGGCACCAATAGCTCCAAGTCTTTCCTCATCAATATAAGCTTCTTTTTTCAC
>JAUVLS010000183.1 GCA_030600625.1 Bacteroidales bacterium | reverse complement strand
GCCCTTGTTTATAGAAAACTTAGTAATAATCAGGAAGCTTTGAATTATTTTAACAAATCGCTCAATAACTATTACAATATTGGAAACAGATCCTTAATTGCAAGCTCTATAAATCAAATTGGAAGTATTTATAAAAAATTAAACAAATACGATTTAGCACTTGAAAATTACCTTAAAGCACTTAAAATACAGCAAGAATTAGATAATCAAGATAAGATTGCTTCATTATTAATCAATATTGGGATTATATATGCCGATATAAGTAATTATCAAAAAGCTTTGGAATCATTTTCTATTGCTTTAGAAATTAAAAGAAATTTGGGCAATAAAAAAGAAATTGCTTATTCACTGCATATTATGGGAAATACCTTTCTTAAACTTAAAAACTATACCGAAGCCCTAAAGTATTATAACGAATCGTTAAGTTTAAGAAAAGAAGTTGGAGATAAAGTAAGTATCTCTAATTCTTATAAAAGTATTGGCAATACATATCTCGAACTTGGTGAATATGATAATTCTATAACCAATTTAAATAATTCACATAAAATTAGAGAAGAAATAGGCGCTACAAATGGAGTAAGCGATATTCTTAATGATATTGGTAATTATTACCTAAGAATAAACAAATTAGATAAAGCCCTGGAATACTTTTTAAAAACAGTGGATATTTGTAAAAAAACTAATGATCTGTATTTAACAGGACTTTCACTGAGAAAAATAGGTGCTATACAATTGGAAAAAGGTTCTGAAATTGATGGATTAGATAATATCAATAAATCACTTCAAATAGGTCAAAATATTGACAATCTAGAATTAATTAAAAATGCTTACTTTGAATTATTCAATTACTATAATAAAAGCGGAAATAAGGATAAAGCCCTGGATAATTATTTGAATTATGCACTGGTAAAGGATTCAATAAACATAAAATTGAATTCTCAAAGACTTGTTGAAATACAAATGAATTTTGAGCTCGAAAAAAGCTATACTGAAATATCAAGAATTGAAAACGAAGTTACTGAGTTAGTTGCCGAAAATAAAATCAGAGAACTTGAACTTAAAAAACAAAAAAATGTCAGGAATTTTCTCTTTGTTATTGTTTTACTGACATTAACTTCAGGAATTCTTATTTTTAGTCAGTTTTTATCAAAACGAAAAACGAATATTTTATTACGGGAAAAAATTATTGAAGTTGATCAATCAAATAAATTACTCCAAGAATCAGAAGATAATCTTAAAATCTTAAATGCAACAAAAGATAAGTTTTTTTCAATTATTGCACACGATCTTCGAAATCCATTTAACGCTCTGCATGGATTAACTCATCACCTATTAAATAATTACGAAGAATTTGATAAAAACGAAATTAAACAATCACTTGAATTAATATATAATTCAGCTGATGATTTGCTCGAACTACTGGAAAATCTTTTACACTGGTCAAGAACTCAACGTGGTAAAATGCAATTTTCTCCTAAAGAAATTAACTTGTCAGAAGTAATTAACAAAATATTTAATCTTTTGAGCATGAATGCCGAAAAGAAAGAAATAAATCTTGTTAATGAAGTTGATCAAGAAAAAACAATCTTTGCTGATTATGATATGTTCACAGCTATAATACGTAATTTAATTTCTAATGCTATAAAATTTTCATTTACAAATAGTTTTATTAGAATAAGTAGCAAAACCTTTGATGAACATACAGAAATTTCTATTATGGACAACGGCGTTGGAATTAGTCCGGAAAATATTAAAAAACTTTTTAGAATCGATATACACCATTCAACTTCCGGCACATCGGAAGAACAAGGCAGTGGTTTAGGTTTAATTCTATGTCGGGAATTTGTTGAAAAACATAATGGAAAAATATGGGTTGAAAGTGAAATAAATAAGGGAAGTACATTTAAATTTACAATCTCAAACAACATTAAAGTTTAAATTATGGCAAAAAAGGATATTTCGTATAACGATGCTATTGAAGAAATAGAAAAAATATTACATCAGATTGAAAATGAAGAATTAGATATTGATATTTTATCAGAAAAAGTAAAGAGAGTTTCGACATTATTAAAGCTCTGTAAAAAGAAACTTCATCAAACCGAAAATGAAGTTCAAAAAATACTAGAGGATATTGATGGTGAATAAAAAAAGAACTACTCCGGAAAGGAGTAGTTCTTTAACCTAAACCATCTTACATTAAGGAACTATACATCGATCTGAAATTTCAATGAAGTTTGCGAAACTTCAGCATCAATGAACTCTTCAAAAAGATCATGAACATATGAAATATCTAAAGCATAACCAATACTCATTGTAGCTGTCTTATATATTTCATTTGTAATATGTTTAATCTGATTCTGGTTTGCTATTAAAACCTGAATTGGATCTATTTCTTCAACATTAAATTTACCCTGCGACTTTTTCAATATTGCAAGATTATTGTTAATAATTTGTTTCATTCGCTTGTGTGATTGAGTTATTGTGGCCAGTTTATGCCCAATTATTCCAATAACTTCACCCGTTTCGGCATTGATTAACGGACTACCTGAATTTCCTTGTTTAATATTTGAATCAACCTGCAAATATTTTAAACCATTATCGTGTTTAAATGCAGATGAAACAATTCCGGTTTTGATCGAAAGATTTTCCTGATCCAATTGATATCCTAATACAGCTATACTTTGGCCTATTTCAATAGTTTTATTTGTACTTAATTTAAGTGATGGAATATTTGCAAATTCCTCAAAATCCATATTAATAGCTGCAAATGATATCTTTTCTTTACTGATGCCCTTTATAATTCTTTTCTTTAATTCACTCATTGGAATCTCAATACTTGCTTTTTCAGTATATCCATCCGAGTTTACAAAACTAATTTTAACCTTAACTGCTTTGTAAATCTTAAATAAATAATCATCGGTAATTAAAAAATAATCATTTACTTTAAATCCTGTCATAGACAGCAACTTAATACCGGCGGAACTATAAAAACTAAGTTGGCAAACAGAATTTTGACATTTATTCCAAACGGGTTTATACATGGTTAATAAATTTAGTTGTTGTTATCAATATGCGTTTTAAAAATTTGCATAGAAAAACCTCCTGTTTTATAAAGCTCTAACATCATCTGATCTGCAATATCCCATTCATCAGTTACTATACTCATTGATTTAGTGATTTTTGAGGGATTAACCGCTAAATCATCTTCATCAATTATTATCTCTAATCTAAACTCCGAGTTATTATTTGTTGACCAATAATTTACAATCCCATCAGGTGTAGAGTAAATTTTATGAAACAAAACCAGGTTCACTATTTCAGATTTACTTTTTATATTTACACTTATATTAATTGTATTCATTTTACTTTTTATAGAATAAACTTTATTTTGTTACCTTAAATAAAATATAGTAAGGTGTTGTAAATATGTTCTCTAAAAATATATCGTAATGAATGAAATGAGGAAAACAATAGTTACAATTGAAAATAAAATAAGAACCCCAAAATCGATACTATGCGTTGTAACCATTTTATCCTTGATTGAATAAAATATCTTTTTCATAATTCTTTCTTATTAAACATTTATATGTGCTAAAATATATTTAATAATTTAACGTTTTTATATGACTTTTTTATCGTATGGATTTAATAAATTAACGTAGCATTTTTATAAATTAACGCTTTTTATAAATATTCTATGGTATAAGATTAATTGTTCATTATCGTACATATGTTGTTTCATAATCGTTCACCTTGTATATAAAATTTAAAACTTAAAAGCCAACTAAATAGTTGTAATACTTTGCGTTATACTATATGGCACAATATATGATAACTTGAAAACGAATTTATGTTGAATACTAAAATAAAGTGGGAAAAATGAAATCTATCAGATTAATAATAATTACAGCTCTAACAATTACACTTTCTTCTGCTTCGAATGCACAAAAAATGTGGACATTAGAAGATTGTATTAATTATGCAATTGAAAATAACATTACCGTAAAAAGACAAGAATTAACTGCTGAATCTGCAGAAAGAAATTATTTTCAATCTAAAATGGAACTTATACCAAATGTAAATGCAAATGGAA
>JAUVLS010000007.1 GCA_030600625.1 Bacteroidales bacterium | reverse complement strand
AAAGAAATTGCTCCATACTTAATTTTTACAATAAAGGATGAAGACGGTTTTGTAATAAAAAAAATAAACAAAAAGCCTTCAAAAGGAATTAATAGGATTATCTGGAATTTAAAGTATTCAGGTACTTTCCCAACAAGTTTGTCTAAAGATAAATTTGATCCATTTAACGAAAACAGGGGGTTTTGGTTGGTAATGCCTGGGAAATATTTAGTTTCTGTTTCTATGTATAAAAAAGGAGAAGTAAAAGAATTATTAGCTGACAAAGAATTTAATATAAATGCTCTTAAAAATACGACACTTCCTGCTTCGGACAGAAAAGCAATGGTTCAGTTTCAAAGAAATGTAGCTGAGATGACAAGAGTTATGGCTGGAACTATTGATTTTAACGAAGAGTTAATTGAGAAAGTTAATTATTTGAAACAGGCTATTGTCATAACCCCTGAAGCTAATCACGATTTATTGGTTGAGGCAGAAAGAATAGAAAATGAATTAAGTAAAATATTATTTACCTTTGAAGGAAGTAATGCTAAAGCTAGCAGTGAAGAAATTCCTCCAAGGCAAGTTCCTTTAACAAATAGGTTACAATATATTATTTGGGGACAATCAACATCGACATCTGCAATAACAAGTACAAGTAAGATGGCTTATGAAATTATTCAGGAAGAACTTCCAGCTTTAATCGAAAAACTTAAAGTAATTGCTACGGTTGATATAAAAAATTTAGAAAATAAAATTGAAGAAGCCAAAGCTCCATGGACTCCTGGAAGGATTCCTGTACTGGACTAAATGAATTAAATGAACAATATTAAATCATAAAATGTTTTAAAACCAGGGATTGATTATTCCTGGTTTTTTTGTAAATTTGATGAACGTCATGATTTCGGTGATAAAGGCCTGGAATTATTTTTTTAAAGTGGAAACTATAGGATAACCTAAGCGTATATATGCTTAGTTATTATAAAAAAATAGTTTTAAACATTATTAAATTAAAAAGAATGAAAAAGATTGGAATATTGTTGGTTGCGTTGGCATTGGTAGTATTATGTGGTTCTTGCAAGTTTAATCAAAATTGCCCCGCTTATTCTGATAATACAGTTGAAATAGAGCAAAACGTTTAAATTTTCTTTTATTATTATTATTATTTAGATTTGATCACATCATTTGAATTTGAGTAAAAAACAAATCATTATTTAAATTATAACTAAACCATCATGAAAAAGATTATTGTAGCAGTTTTATTATCATTTTTTGTTCTTGCAATTTTAAGTTCTTGCAAAAGTAGGGATTGTCCTGCTTATGGACAGGTTGAGGTTGAGCAATCAGAAATTAACGGATAGTAAATACCAGAATTAGTAAATAATTACAGGAATATTGAGTAATTACTCATAATCTGTCTCAAAATTGTTACTTTTACTTTTGAGACAGTTTTTATTTTATGAACCTAAGATTCTTACTTTCAGTATTTTTATTTTCAATACTTACACTAAATGTATATTGTCAGGAAATATCTGAGGATATGCCAAAAATCTTTTATCGTAACGAGAAAACCTTGGGTGTCCAGCTAAACACTAATGGTTGGGGTATAGGATATCGCTATGGCGATCGAATCAATTATTTCGAAAAAAGAAATTACGAGATTGATTTTTCAATAATAAAGCATCCCAAAGAAATAAAGTCTTCATCTACTTTTTTTGCTTCTGAATCTTTTGTTTTTGGAAAATTAAATTATGTCTTTGATTTGCGTGTTGGTTATGGGAAACAATATGAGATGTTTAGTAAGCGAGATCCGGGGAGTGTTGCAATCCGATATTTTTATTCCGTTGGACCTTCAGTGGCATTTTTAAAACCTATTTATTACGAAATTCTTTATCCTGTAAATGACAGTGTTTATGGTATTCGTAAAGAAAAATTTAACCCGGATATTCATACATCTGGTGATATTAGTGGTAAATCATCCTTTTTTGATGGATTTGATGAAATTAAGTTAGTTCCCGGAGCTTATTTAAAGGCAGGAGTTAATTTCGAATTTAGTCAATCAGAAACACTTATACATGCACTTGAGGCTGGAGTTATGATTCAGGCTTATTTGAATAGTTTGGAAATAATGGCAGTTGATGATAACCAGCAATTTTATTTTACATTATTTGTAAGTTATCGTTTTGGAAAAATTGTAAATGCCCAGGAAATATCAGATGAATATTTAAAGAAACGAAAGAAAAAACTAAAAATATTTAACTGATTGTAGCAAAGCCTTTAGATTATTTTTTATTAATTATTTAGATTAATTCTTTTTAATTTCTTGATGAAATCCTTTTTAATATATAATTTTGAAGTTAAATAAATTTTCACTCAAAAAGCTAAGATAATGTCAAAAATAAAAGTTGCTATTAACGGTTTTGGAAGAATAGGCCGTAATGTATTTAAAATTGTTCTTGAAAGGGATGATGTTGAAATAGTTGGAATTAACGATTTAACTGACACAAGAACACTTGCTCATTTGTTAAAATATGATTCCACCCAGGGAAAGTTTAATGGTGATATTTCATTTGATAATGATGGAATTATCGTAAACGGTACAAAAATTAAAGTAAGTTCCGAAAGAAGCCCAATAAATATATCCTGGGGAGAAACTCCTGATGTTGTGGTTGAATCAACTGGTATTTTTAGAAATAAAGAAAGTGAAAAAGGTGGTTATGGTGATCATTTAAAGAATGGAGCTAAAAAGGTATTACTTACAGTTCCTGCAAAGGATCAGATTGATAATATGATTGTACTTGGTGTTAATACCGAAGATCTTAAATCAGAAGACCAATGTGTTTCTAACGCATCTTGCACAACAAACTGTTTAGCACCTGTTGTTAAAGTTTTAAATGATAAATTTGGTATTGAAAATGGTTTGATGACAACAATCCATTCGTACACTAACGATCAAATGATTCTTGATGCTCCTCATTCCGACCTTCGTCGTGCAAGGTCAGCAGCAGTTTCCCAAATTCCAACTACGACTGGAGCTGCATCGGCTGTAGGCAAAATCATACCCGAATTAAAAGGTAAACTTGACGGAATGGCTGTTCGTGTACCAACAGCTACAGGTTCAATGATTGATTTGGTAGCAAATTTAAAAAGGGAAGTTACTATTGAAGAGGTTAATGCTGCAATGAAAGAAGCTGCTGAAGGTGCAATGAAAGGTATTTTAGAATATACTGAAGATCCAATTGTATCTGTCGATATTATTCATAACCCACATTCATCAATTTTTGATGCATTAAGTACAATGGTTATCGGAAAAACTGTTAAAGTTATTTCGTGGTACGATAATGAATGGGGATATTCTTGCCGGGTTGTTGATTTAATTGAGAAACTATTTTAATAGTAAAAAATATAATTGAAAAAGCCTGAAACAATTAATGTTTCAGGTTTTTTTATAATAATAAAGTTTTTGAGCTAATAAATTTCAATTAATTTAAAAGGAACATCAATAATAGCTTGATAATGTTTGCCTAACTCCAAAACAGCTTCGTCATCTTCTTCGTAATACCAGCTTATTTTACAGTTGTGTCCCTTGGCTTTATATTCTTGAAATAACTGAAAAAAATCTAAAATAAATTTTGATGAACCGCTGTTAATATATTCAAGTTGTATATTTACAAGAGTTTCATTTTGAGGATCTTTAAAATAGTTGTTTACCCAATCAAACAAAGTATTATAAAATTCCTCCGGGTTTTCAGGAATAGATCTGCCAATTACTTTTAAAATTCCGCCTTGGGCATCGAAATTAACGTATGGAGTTTTAACTGTTTTTTCAATAACCAATTCATTCATAATTATAAAATATTATTCGTAACGTAATGAAACAATAGGATCAAGTTTCGAAGCTTTAATCGCAGGAAACAATCCAGATGTCAAGCCGACTATGAAACATAGAACTACTCCTCCCAGTATCCAAAGCCATGGAATAATAAATATTCCACCAGTTATTAAAGATACGACATTCCCAATTAAAATTCCTAAAATTATACCAAAAAAACCACCAAGTTGCCCTATCAATATTGATTCGTAAAGGAATTGACGCCTTATTGTTGATGCTTTTGCTCCAATAGCTTTACGAATACCAATTTCTCTGGTTCGTTCTGTAACCGATACCAGCATAATATTCATTAATCCAATTGCTGCTCCCAATAACGTAATTATGCCGATAATAGTTGCAGCAATTGTTACATAACTTATATTTTTTATTAACAAGTTTGATAAACTGTCACTTGTTTCAATTGAAAAATTGCTGTTTTCAAAACTTCTAAGTTTTCTTATTACTCTGAAAATACCTTCAGCTTCGTTAATTGCAGCTTTTAATAATTTAGAATCATTAGGTAATACAGATATCCTAAAATTCATATTGGGTCTGGAAAAATATTGTCGGACACTGGTTATAGGTAATATGCATATCTTATCGCCAGCCGATCCAAAACTTGAACCTTTTTCCAGTAGTACACCAATCACTTTATATTTTCCATTTCCTATGCTGATAACTTTATCCAAAACTTCTTCGCCTTCATCAAAAATATCATTGGCCAAGCTCAAGCCTATTATAACAACATGAGCATTCGATGATATTTCATTTATAGAAAAATTTCTTCCTTCTTTTATTTCGTAGCCGGAAGTAAGTAAATAATTTTCGTCGGAACCTATAACGGATATATTGGGATTTGTTTTTTCAGATTTGTATTTTACTGTAGCTATTTGTGATGCAAAAGTTGATATGGAAACTAATGCAGGAAATTTAAATTCTTTCTTAAAACTCATCGCATCCCGGTATTCAATACTTTTATATCTTTCTACTCGTCCTCCAACACGAACATGGCTATCTCTATTTACTATTGAAAAGGTATTAGCACCCATACTTCTAAACTGATTACTTATTGTACCTTTTATTGAATCAATTGCAGTTAATATACCTACAAGTGCCATTATTCCAAAAGCAATAATAAATACGGTAAGAACCGTTCGTAATAAATTTGAGCGAATCGAACTGAATGCAATTCTTAGATTTTCCCTGAACAAGTTTTTCGAAAACATATTTTTACTTCTTACTTCAAAAATAATATAACTAGATAACAAATGATTCAAATAAAAACACTTTTTTAGATTTAATCAGCAAGAGTATTTTTTCATGCGTTTGCCCTTTTTTAAATATTACCTTGGATCCGCAAGTCATCAGATGACTTTTTGATAAATTATGCTACATATTTTTATAACGAGTCATCCGATGACTATCAAGGGTTTAGAGATAGACCTGTGGATATTAAATACGATAAAGATTGAAGTTGATAAATGAAATTTGTAATTTTACTTCTATTCTGTAATGTGATGTAATGCAAATTACTTACTGATGATTGTGAAGACTTCCCATATTATATTTAAAAACCCATTTATTCAAGGTAATAATTATGTTTAATCCCAAAACAAGTTATGCGAAGATTGCATACGATACTATTTTATTTTTTGTATCTACCGGGCAAATAAGAAAAACAAGTGAAGATAAAATATCTACGGATCTGAAATTGAATCGGGCTTGTATTGTTTCAATATTTGATTTAAATGATAATTTATTGAGAAGTTATGGAGATATAAATCCAAAACATAGTTTTTTATATGATGAAATTATAGAAAATGCCATAGGTGCTGCATCAAAAGATAAAAATTTAGAACCGATTATAAGTAGTCAGCTTAATCAAATAAAGGTTTGTGTAGATGTATTATCAGTACCTCATATAGCAGATAACCTTAAAGAACTTAACCCTCAGAAACACGGATTGTTTATTAGAGACAGATCAGGAAAATCAGGTTTTATAATGCCAAATATTAAAGGTATAAATACGGTTGAGGAGCAAATAGAAAAACTTAAAAATGATACAGGAATTTCTGAAAAAGATAATTCAAAACTAGATATATTATTTTTTAAATCAACTCGTTACGATTAAAACCATGATTAAAAGTGTTAAAATAAATATTTACGGGAAAGTACAGGGCATTGGTTTTCGGTACAGTACATTGCAAAAAGCCAATGAATTGGGAATAACAGGTTTTGTAAAAAACAGAAACGATGGAAGCGTTTATATTGAGGCCGATGGCGAACCTGAAATTATCGAGGAATTTGTATTGTGGTGTAGAAAAGGGCCTGCGTTGTCGAGAGTTGACGATATTAAAGTTATAGATATTCCGTTCAATGATTATAAATGTTTTGGGGTAAAGTGACCTATGGAAGCTCTGTTTTATCATAAAATTGATGATGAGAAAGTTAAGTGCGTGTTATGTCCTCATAACTGCATTATAAATAATGGAAAATCGGGAATTTGTAAGGTTCGGGTAAATACTAAGGGTATTCTTATTTCTGAAAATTATGGTGTCGTTTCATCAATTGGTTTTGATCCAATTGAGAAAAAACCATTATATCATTTTTACCCGGGTACAGAAATATTATCGGTAGGCAGTTTAGGATGTAATTTGCAATGTACATTTTGTCAAAACTGGCAAATATCGCAAACATCTGTTAGCGAATTTGGGAAAGAAGGCAGGTTTTATAAACCGGATAAAATTATAGACTTAGCTTTATCAAGAAAGAATAATACAGGAATAGCATATACTTACAATGAACCAATAGTATTTTTCGAGTTTATGATAGATATTGCTAAAAAAGCAAAGGAACATAATTTGAAAAATGTAATGGTTACCAATGGTTTTATTAACAAGGAACCATTAAATGAATTAAACAAGTATATTGATGCTTATAGTGTAGACCTGAAAGCTTTCAATGACGATTTTTTTACTGAATATACAAAATCAAAACTTGAACCGGTTAAAGAATCTCTTTTGAATATTGCCAAAGCAGGGAAACATCTTGAAATTACTACTCTTGTTATTCCAGGGTTAAATGATAATCCTGAAGAGTTTGAAAAGATGGTTAAATGGATTAAGGAGAATTTAGGTAAAGATGTTGTTTTGCATATTTCAAGGTATTACCCAACTTACAAACTTAATATTGAGCCAACATCCGTTGAAAAAATGCTTGAACTGAATGAAATTGCCTCTGAATATTTGAATCACGTTTTTTTGGGTAATATAGTTTTACCCGAAGGGAACAATACTTATTGCCCTGATTGCAATGAAATATTAATTAACAGAAGTGGATATTTTACAAAGTTGGAATCTGTAAATAAAAATGGAGATTGCACAAATTGCGGAACGCATGTATTAAATCACATCAATTAATAAAAATGAGAATAAGAAAATCTGCTGTTGCCGGGAGGTTTTATCCGGCTGATAAGGAATCGTTGATTGAGCAAATAGAATCAATAAGAGAAAAGGAATTGCCGGGCATTAATCTTGATTTGAAAAATAATCAAATAATAGGAGGTGTTGTTCCGCATGCCGGTTATATGTTTTCCGCTTACCAGGCAGTTCATTTTTTCGAGATAATTAAACAGACAGGCCGGAAATTCGATACGGTAGTAATTGTAAACCCAAACCATACTGGATTGGGGCACGAAATATCATTTGACTCAAATGATATTTGGGAAACACCACTGGGACAGGTTGATATTGATGTTGAGTTTGGACAGAGTCTTGGTATTGATATTTCTGATATTGAACAAAAACATGAGCACTCAGGAGAGGTAATGCTTCCTTTCTTGCAATATTTTTTAGATTACTATTATAAAATAGCTCCAATAACATTATCTAATCAGACTTATAAAAATGCTAAATTTTTGGCAGAAAGATTATTTGAAAGTTCAAGATTGTTAAACAGAAAAATATTGATAATAGCTTCATCAGATTTTTCTCATTTTTTATCACCCGAACAAGGAAAAGAAAAAGATGCTTTTGTACTTGAAAATATAATAACACTTGATTCACCTGCAATTGAAAAAGTAATTCATAAGAAGAATATTTCTGTGTGTGGTTATGGCCCTATTATGACATTAATTGAATATGCAAAATTAGTATCTTCAAATCCTAAGGTTGATATTTTAAGAACAGGGCACTCCGGCGAGATTATCTCATCAAATGAAGTAGTTGATTATATATCCATTCTTTTTTCAGATGATAATTACTTTCAGTGAGGGCTTCGTTGTTGAAAATATTTCCCAATTTGGGAAGTGTGATTGTTTTTTGTATAAACAATATGATAAAATTGATGCTAAAACGATTTAATTATGGAAATAAAACCTATAAAAACAGAGCATGATTACAATGAGTCAATCAAAAGGATTGAAAAATTGTGGGGAGCAAAGAAAGATACTCCGGAGGGAGATGAATTGGATTTACTTTGCACATTAGTTGAATCATATGAAATGAAACATTATCCGATTGCACCACCAGATCCTATCGATGCTATAAAATTCAGGATGGAACAAATGGGAATAACAAAGACTGATATGGCCAAATATTTAGGAAGTCAAAGCAGGGTTAGTGAAGTACTCAACCGAAAAAGAAAATTAACACTTAAAATGGTAAAGTCGTTATATAAAGGATTGAAGATACCGGCAGAAATTTTATTGGCATGATAAATAAAACGAGCTATAATGCATAATAAAATATTTGGCGGATAATGATAAATTTGAACAATATAAAATACTTAATTTTCCATCATGGAATTAAAGCAAAGAATAGAATCATTTATACAATTGGGAAGGTTTCTAAAAACTTATTCTGAAATTAAATCTGACTTTGGCAAAACGTTAAATGAGATTATAACAAATGATTATATTCAAAATCCGTGGTTTACTGAGCAAAATATCCGCGAATCATTAAAGGCTATTGGCGAATCACTTAAACCGGAAAAAATTGATTTTTGGATAAATAAATACCCTAATATAAAAAATCAAAAAAACACGAAGAAAATCGGAGTTATTACCGCCGGGAATATTCCCTTGGTGGGTTTTCATGATTTTATTACAGTATTAATTTCAGGCAACATTTTTTACGGTAAGTTATCATCAAAAGATAACAGATTGTTAAAATTTATTTCAGAATACCTGATTAATCTTAACAGTGATTTTAAAAAACTAATATATTTCACTGAAGATAAACTGGAAAATTTTGATGCAATTATTGCTACCGGAAGTAATAATACATCGCGGTATTTTGAATATTATTTTGGTAAATATCCACATATCATTAGGAAAAACAGAAACTCTGTAGCTGTACTTGAAGGAAATGAAACAAAAGAAAATATTGAATCCTTAGCGAACGACATATTTAGCTATTTTGGATTGGGTTGTAGAAATGTTTCTAAGCTGTTTATTCCCAAAGATTATTGTTTTGATTTATTTTTTAAAAATATTGTTCATTTTGAATCTATTTATCAACACAATAAATATGCTAATAATTATGATTACAATAAATCTGTTTATTTGATGAATCAGATCCAGCATTTCGATAATGGTTTTGTAATTTTAAAAGAAGATCAAGGTTTGTCATCACCAATTGGAGTTTTATTTTTTCAGTATTATGATGCTATTGAAAAAGTAAATGAATATCTGGATTTAAACCCGCCTGCCCTGTCTGCCGAACAGGCAGGCGGACGGGTAGGTAAAGATCAAATTCAGTGTATAGTCTCTAAATCTGAATTTATTAAAGAGGCAATCCCTTTTGGGAAAGCACAACAGCCTGAATTATGGGATTACGCAGATAATGTCGATACGATGCAATTTCTTCTGAATTTATGAACAGATGAAACATACATGAACTAACGGGTTAACCCGTTAGTTCACACAGGAAATGATTTTCTTTAAAACTATAAACATATGAAAAGTCTTATTGTTATTTTAGGTCCTACAGGTATTGGAAAAACAGACTTAAGTATCGATATAGCTAAAGAATTTGAGACAGAAATAATATCATCAGACTCACGGCAAATTTATAAAGAACTAAAAATTGGAACTGCTGTTCCAACTGATGAGCAATTAAAAAAACTCAAACATCATTTTATTGGGAATAAATCAATTTATGATTATTATAACGCCAGTATGTTTGAGCTAGAAGTACTTGAAGTACTTAATGAATTATTTTCGAATTTGGATTATGTAGTGATGACAGGAGGATCGGGAATGTATATTAATGCTGTGTGTGATGGAATTGACGATTTGCCAACAATAGATCAGGAATTAAGAGAAGATTTGATTAAACAACATAAAGAAGAAGGAATAGAAAGTTTGCGTTTACAATTAAAAATGCTCGATCCGGAATCTTATTCTAAAATCGACCTTAAAAACCCGAAACGAATATTAAAAGCTCTGGAAGTTTCAATTCAAACAGGAAAGCCGTACTCATCATTTTTGTCTGAATCTAAAAAGAAACGTAATTTTAATATAATTAAAATTGGTTTACAAAGAGATAGAGATGAACTATACGAAAGGATTAATTTAAGAGTGGATCAGATGATTGAGGATGGCTTAATTGATGAAGCAAAAAGATTTTATAAAGATCGCCATTTAAATTCACTGAATACAGTAGGGTATAAAGAGTTATTCGAGTTTTTCGATAAAAAAATAACACGGGAAAAAGCAGTTGAACTTATTAAAAGAAATTCGAGACACTATGCTAAAAGACAAATCTCATGGTTTTCTCGTGACAAAGAAATTGTTTGGTTTCATCCTGAGAAAAAAGAGAAAATTATAGAATTTATTAAATCGAATACTTAAATGACATCAAAAATCAAACGTTACATCGTAAGAGTTTATGCTTTGATAATTAATTCAAATAACGAAATTTTAATAAGTGATGAGTTTCAGTTAAATATGCGTATGACCAAATTCCCGGGTGGAGGGATGCAATTTGGTGAAGGTACCATAGATTGTTTAAAACGAGAAGCCGTTGAAGAATTTGGACAAGAAATAGAGGTGTTGGAGCATTTTTACACAACAGATTATTTCCAACCAACACAATTTTATGATGATGCGCAATTATTAAGTATTTATTATTTTGCAAAATTTATTGATCCGATAAAGTTTAAAATATCAAATAAGTCGTTTAATTTTGAACAGGAAAAAAATGGAGATCAATCGTTTCGATGGGTTAAGTTAGATGATATTGATATAAACGAAATAACATTTCCTGTTGATAAAAAAGTTGCTAAGCTCCTGAAAGAAAAATTTATTATTTAAAATGATAAAATTTAGTGTAATAATACCTGTTTATAACAGGCCTGATGAATTAAAAGAACTGTTAGAAAGTTTGAAATCTCAGATTTTTAAAAATTTTGAAGTTATTGTTGTTGAGGATGGTTCGACTTTAAAAAGTGATAAAATAGTTGAGGATTATCAGGGAGATTTGGATATAAAATACTTTTTTAAATCAAATTCAGGACCCGGACAATCACGAAATTATGGATCTGAACGGGCAGAAGGCGATTACCATATATTTTTTGATAGCGATTGTAT
This sequence comes from Bacteroidales bacterium, assembly GCA_030600625.1. The sequence goes on along the minus strand of JAUVLS010000007.1, from coordinate 3,193 downwards.
TATTCCTGAAACGTATTTTGAGATCGTAAATAAACGTTTGTCGGAAGAACCTGTTGATGCTTATGGAGGCCCTGATATGGCACATCCAGACTTTTCTTCAATTCAAAAAGCGATTAATTATTCAATGACTTCCTTTTTTACTACAGGAGGAATCCGGGGAGGGATGAAAGATGAGAAAAAATTTCATCCTCGTAGTTTTAATATGGGATTTTCGAAATCAGTATATGAAAAAACAAAGGGATTCTCAAAAATGCGTTTTGGCGAAGATGTAGATATGAGTTTGCGAATTATTGAAAAAGGTTTTTCTTCGACTTTAATTAAAGAAGCAGCTGTTTATCATAAGAGGAGAGTGGATTTTAGGAAATTTTTCAAGCAAGTTTTTAATTCAGGAATTGCCCGGATTAATTTGTATAAACGACATCCACATTCACTAAAAGTTGTTCATTTTTTACCAGCTTCATTTTTTTCGGGAACAATATTGTTTATACTTTTAAGTTTTTTGAGTATTTACTTTTTAGTCCCTTTAGGTCTTTTTGTTGTTCTTATATTTTTTGATTCTCTAAGATTAAATAAAAATTTTAAAGTAGCATTTTTATCAATTATTTCAAGCTTTATTCAATTAACAGCTTATGGATTAGGTTTTATAAAATCGTTCATAAAAAGAATAATACTGAAACAGGATGAATTTCATGCTTTTAGAAAGAATTTTTACAAGTAGAATTGTTGAGATTTGTTTTTGGAGTATATTTATATATAAGCAATAATCAGGATGTCAGAACTTTAGTTCAGGATTTTGAAATTTACGAATGGTGAATTACGAAGTAATCAGCGAAGCTAACCCCTTACTGAAGGTAATTAATCAGGTTAAATATAGATAAAAGAAAGATTTAATTAAATGGGATTAAGTGTTCATTATAGCGGAAGCATTAAAAATCCAAATTCTTTATCAGAATTAATTAATGAAGTGAAAGATGTTGCCGAGATTTTCAAATGGAAATACAAGGTTTATAACAATAAATTTCCAACGGGTTCTTTTGGAAAAGATGAATATAACAATGAAGTATATGGGATTAGTTTTAATATTCCTGATTGTGATACAATTTTTATTTGTTTTCTTTCGAATGGGAAAATGAGTAGTCCATTTCATTTAAGGTTTTATGCTAACTCACACGATAAAGAAGAATGTAAGTTTCTATACAAGCTTTTTGTAAAGACACAGTTTGCAGGAATTGAATTACACAAATATATAATTCATTTATTTCGACATCTGAACAAAAAATATTTTAAAGATTATGAAATGTTCGATGAAGGAGGCTATTGGGAAAGTGGAGATGAAAAATTACTACAAGCAAATTTTAATAAATATAATGACCTATTAAATACTTTCTCATTAGCATTAGAAAATGAACCAAAACAATCTGGAGAATCATTCGAGGATTATTTTGAAAGATTACTTATAAAAATCCAAGAGAAAAGAAATAATGATTTGAAGGAGAATTAATAACAGTTAAAATCTAAATTTTTTCTTCAATCTCGTAGTTATTCCTGTCACTTGAACTTCTTGAAACAAGTTCACCCAAAAATCCTGCTACAAATAATTGAGTCCCGATAATCATTGAAGTAAGTGCAATGTAAAAATAAGGACTTGAAGTTACCAGTGGAGCTCCTATTCCTTTCCACATAGAAATTAATTTTTCAGCACCAAGCCATCCGGCAGCAACAAAACCGGCAAAAAACATTAACGCACCCATAGTGCCAAAAAACTGCATAGGTTTTTTACCAAAACGAGAGATAAAAGATATAGTTAATAAATCAAACATTCCGCGAGCGCGTCCAAAACCAAATTTTGAAACGCCAAATTTTCTCGCCTGATGCTGAACAATTTTCTCTCCAATATTCTTAAATCCTGCTGCTTTAGCTAATACCGGCATGTAACGATGCATATCGCCATAAACTTCAATGCTTTTTACAAGTTCGCGGCTATATGCTTTTAAACCACAATTAAAATCGTGTAGTTTAATGCCTGTGACCATCCGAACCAGTCGATTATATATTTTGCTTGGAAAACGTTTTGAGAATGGATCATGACGTTTCTTTTTCCAGCCGGAAACTAAATCAAAACCTTCTTCTTTTACCATTCGGTAAAGCTCAGGAATTTCTTCAGGGCTATCCTGTAAATCAGCATCCATTGTAATTACAACATCTCCCTGAGTTTCCTGAAACCCTGTATGTAAAGCAGCAGATTTTCCATAATTTCGTTGAAATTTAACCCCTTTTATTGCAGAATACTTTTTCTTTAGATCATTAACCGTTTGCCACGACTTATCTTTACTACCATCATCAATCATAACAACTTCATATGTTAAGTTGTTTTGTTCCATTACCCGGTTTATCCAGTCCAATAGTTCTGGCAATGATTCTTCTTCGTTGAATAAAGGTACTACAATTGAAATGTCCATCTTTATTGTTGTATTTCTATTTAATTATTCTTCTATATCTTGTATTGCCTCCTGGTATGGATCACCTTGCTTTTTTACAAAAATAGAAGTGATTAATGCGATAATAAAACCCCAAAATGCTGTGCCAAGAAAACCAAATACTGTCATTAATAATGGTTTAAACATCTTTTTTTGTATTGTTATTGCCATTTCAATTTGATCGTCAGAAACACCTTTCTTCAGTAATTCTTCTTCTGTGAATGCTATAAGTTTACTTATATATTCAGAATCAATAATTGTAATATGAATCGTAAAATATATAGAACTCAAAATTCCGGAGAAAAGGATTATGATCATACTTAATCCGAGTGCACGGCCATAAGAAATGTAACCATTTAAACTATTATCGCGATAAGTTTTTGTTCCATAAAATATAATTGCAGCTATAAATACGAAACTTATATATCCCAGTCCTTTATTAAAACTTTGATCCAGAACATAGAGCAATACTGTATAAATAATAATGATTAATCCTAGAATTGCTCCGTAGGTTAATCCGGCTTTCCAGATTGAATTAGATTTTTCTTCCATGATAATTAGAGTTTAATTGTTTTTTGTAAACAAATATATTAGTTTTTGTAGAAATATATATCCATTTATTTGAAAAGATTTAAGAAATTACTACTTTTGTGCCCCCGGGCAAGTCTTATACGACCAGCTCCTATTGAACTCCCCCAGGACCGGAAGGTAGCAAG
>JAUVLS010000185.1 GCA_030600625.1 Bacteroidales bacterium | reverse complement strand
TTCCTTTTTCATCAACCTTACAATTATAATCACCGATAAATGTTATCATGTATATTGCCTATTTAACTTGTAAAAATATACAAAAATCTACCACAATATACCACTTTCCTCCATTTTTTACCACTATGTTAATAACTTTTAACTTTTATTAAATGCTAAAACACAAAATATATTTAAATTAGATTGATTAAAACTCAATAGACACAAGACTTCTAATAAATTCTACCGGAATAATAAAATACTTAAAAGGCATACAAAATAAATTTTAACCTGATTAATTTATAAATTCCAAAATATTAGACTAAAGTCCTGGTATTCTGCATTATTGCTTAATCCTGGCTTTAAGGCCGGGATTAGTTAATCAGCTAACAAGAAGGACTTTAACCCAAAACATGAATAATTCAGGATGAAATTTATTAAAAAATAAATGTTTTATTTTTACACATAAATCATTTAATCCAATGGATAAAATCAGTATAAGAAACGTTTTCAGGGAAAAGAACCCAAAACTTGCTAAGTTACTACCTGGGTTTATTTATAAATATATTGAACGTATTGTACATCAGAAAGAAATAAACGATGCAATTCCTATTATTGGCAATAAATACGGTCTTGATTATGTAAAAGCTGTTATTGATTTTTTTCAAATAAAAATACATGTAAATGGCAAAGAAAATATACCTACAGAAGGACGAAATATCTTTGTAGCAAATCACCCTCTTGGCGGACTAGACGGAAGCGTTCTAACACATACAATCGGACAAATTCATCCGGAACTTCATTTTTTGGTTAACGACTTATTAATGAGTTTTGATAATGTCGATAACATATTTGTTCCTATTAACAAACATGGGAAACAATCTGTTGAGTATGTAAAAAGAATTGAAGAAATATACAAGTCAGACAAACAGGTGCTTAGCTTTCCGGCTGGCTTATGCTCCAGGAAAATTAAAGGGGAAATTATTGATCTTGAATGGAAAAAAAGTTTTATTTCAAAAGCCATACAGCATAAAAGAGATATAGTTCCGGTTCATATTAACGGGAGAAATTCAAATTTCTTCTATAATCTTTCAAACCTCAGAGGCTGGTTAGGTATTAAAACAAATATTGAAATGTTTTATCTTGCCGATGAAATGTTTAAGCAAAAGAACAAGGATATTATTTTAACTTTTGGAAAACCTATTCCATATACAACTTTTGATAAATCCATGAACGCAAAAGAATGGGCAAAAAAAGTTAAAGATTATATTTACCAGTTAGCAGAAGGTAGCACAGAAACTTTTAAGGTTGCCTCTAAAAATTGAATTCTTTCAAGAAACAAATATAATGAATAAGATGCAAGGCATATTTTTTTGAACCCCGATAGCTATCGGGGTAGCTATTTCACAAAAAAGATAACGCAGTCAGACCTGCCTTGTCGGCAGACAGGTTGTTTATTATATTTGTTCCCCACGGGTTTCCATAGTTTCTCAAATACTGCTTCAAATTTTATCACATTATCCCGATAGTGTTTCAAAAATTTTCATTGTCTTTGAAAAACTATGGGAATCTTGATGTGATTGAATTTATAGAGGTAACCTAAATAAATTTTAAAATATTTTGTAAATTTACAATCCCAAACCACTATAATAAAAAAATGAAAGAAGTAATTGAAGCTATCAATAAAAATATAATTGAAAAGGAATTAACTCCCGAAAGATTTTTACGAAAAACCAACAATGGAGGAAATGAATTATACATTGTAAATCATCATAACTCTCCAAATATTATGAGAGAGGTTGGAAGGTTAAGAGAACTGACCTTTCGTAATGCGGGCGGAGGAACAGGAAAAGAAATTGATATAGATAAATTTGACATACAGGAAGAACCGTACGAGCAATTAATCTCCTGGGATCCTGAAGATAAAGAAATACTTGGCGGATATCGTTTTCATGTTTGCGATAATAATAGCGATCCTGAGAACCTGGCTACTTCGAAATTATTTAAATTTTCAGAAAACTTTAGTAAGGAATATTTACCATACATGATTGAATTAGGAAGATCATTTGTTCAACCTAAATTTCAGTCTGCAAGTGCCGGGCGAAAAGCATTATTTGCATTAGATAATTTATGGGATGGCTTGGGAGCACTTATTATTGAAAACCCTCAAATTCGTCATTTCTTTGGCAAAGTAACCATGTATCCTCACTTTAATCAGGAAGCCAGAAATATGATTTTATATTTTCTGAACAAGCAATTTCCGGATAATAAGAATCTGGTAATCCCCAGAAAACTTCTTGAATTAGGTATGGAATGTAAAAAAATGAAAGCCTTGTTCGCTGGTAAAGACTACAAAGAAAATTATAAAATTCTGCAAAAAAGTGTTAGAGAATTTAATTTAAATATCCCTCCATTAATTAATGCTTATATGAATCTTTCTCCTACAATGAAATTCTTTGGAACAACAATAAATGAAACTTTTGGTGGAGTTGAAGAATCAGGTATTTTGATTACCATTAATGATATTCCCCCTACAAAAATAGAAAGGCACGTTGAAACTTATATAGATCAGAAGAAATAGGATTTGCAGAGTTAATCTTAGAAATAGAATTCAATTTTATTTATAAACATTCAATAGAATACTGGAATAATGGATTATTGAACCTTTTATTTTTAACATTCCATCCTTCCATCAATCCAATTCTCCAAACCTAAATTCGATTAGATTATATTCACTAACTTACTGACACATTTTTTATGTGAGGATATTATACTACACCTAATACGCTCTTTGGTTTTTTCCCTCAATAAAATTAATAAATGATTTATTAACAACCTTGTTACCTCCCGGGGTCGGGTACTTTCCTGTAAAATACCAGTCTCCTGTATCGTTAGGACAAGCAGCATGAAGGTTTTCAATAGTTTGAAAAATAATCTCCACTTCGGCTTTTACTTCTTTTGATTTTAACAATTCCGAGATTTTAGCAGAAATTTCTTCAGGTGTAAATGGCTTATAAATCTCTTTTACATAATTAACAATTTGCTCTTTTGGTAAGTTCTCCTGTGATTTTGATTTCTTGTAAACATCGTTAATCACGGTTTCTTTTCCTGTTTCTTTTAGTAATTCTATCGCCGCTCTAAACGCAACAAAATCTCCAAGTTTGGCCATATCAATACCGTAACAATCGGGATATCGAATTTGAGGAGACGAAGATACAACAACTATTTTCTTAGGTTTTAAACGATCAATAATTTTTAAGATACTTTCACGCAATGTAGTACCACGAACTATAGAATCATCAATAATAACCAAGTTATCAATACCTTCACACACTGTGCCATAAGTTATGTCATAAACATGTCCTACCAAATTGTCTCTTCCTTTGTCCTGAGCAATAAATGTTCTGAGTTTAATATCTTTTATTGCAATCTTTTCAACGCGAATCCTTTTAATCATGATTCGGTCAATTTCCTTTTCTTTTAATTTATCCCCAAGAGCTAATATCTCTTTTTTCTGTTTATCAAGCAAATGTGATTCAAGCTCATTAACCATTCCGAAAAATGCTGTTTCTGATGTATTTGGAATAAAAGAAAAAACAGTATTTTCGACATCATTATTTATGGCTTTCATTATTTGTGGTACAAGTAACCGGCCAAGCTGTTTTCTTTCCTGGTAAATATCTTGATCACTACCTCTTGAAAAATATATTCTCTCGAAAGAACATGAGCTTCTTTTTTGAGGTATCCTGATTTCCTCCGATATAACTATTCCATCTTTTTTAATTATCAATGCTTCACCAGGATTTACTTCGTTAACCTGATCGGAGCCAACATTCATTACAGTCTGTATTACAGGACGTTCAGATGCCACAACAACAATTTCATCATCTTTATAATAGAACGCAGGACGAATTCCGTTTGGATCACGCATTACAAAAGAATCACCATGTCCAATCACACCGGCAATTGCATAGCCTCCATCCCAATCTTTACTTGCTTCTTGCAGAATCTTCTTAATATCAAGATCCTTTGCAATTAAGGATGAAATTTCTTTATTATTAAATCCATCATT
>JAUVLS010000043.1 GCA_030600625.1 Bacteroidales bacterium | reverse complement strand
GAGCAGTCATCTCGTCAGAAGTTACCTCTTGGGCATACCACCAGCCTCCACCGTCATTAGAGTTCCCGTCATCAAGCATATTTTGTAATACGCCATAAGTAGGAACTACCATTAATTTTGCCTGAATATCATTTTCAGGATATTTATCTGCAGGTATATTATCAAATATTTCATCGTCTAATTTAGTACATGACATTGATAAAAATAGCAGTATAGCAGCACTTATAAATATTTTTTTCATCTGTTTATATTTTTATGTTATTTATATACATTTAATTAAAAATTTGTTTTCAGTTCTGATTTTATGAACTTTTAAATTGTTATTAAAATTTTAAATTTATTCCAAATATAAATGAACGTACTTTTGGATAAACATTATATTGGTCAAGTCCAAAAGACAATCCATCATATCCCATTTCCGGATCAATGCCTGAATAGTTGGTAATTGTTAATAAATTATTTGAAGTAATGTAAATGCGTAGATTTTTTAACCAATCAATTTCTGCCGTACTAAAGGTATAACCAATTGTTATATTATCTAAACGCAAAAAAGAACCATCTTCTAAATAGAAATCAGAAAATTTAGGAGAATCGTCCAATATCCCGACGTAATCAAGAGAACTTACTAATGCATTTTGAGTAGGAAGCACATTAGGATTTTCGAAGATAAGGCGTGTTACATTTAATACATCTCCGCCTACAACAGCTCTTAATGAGAAACTGGCATCAATATTTTTATAAATTTTAAAATAGTTTGAAAAGCCTATTTCAAAATCCGGTGTAGCGTTGCCTATAATTTTTTTATCTTCTTCTTTTTGCTCACGTGATACGCCTCCTGCTGCGGTTGTAAACAAAAATTTACCATCTTCAGACATACCTGCATATTCCCAGCCGTAGAAAGTACCTACCGGCATACCCGGAGCAAGTCTTTGAGTATTTACGCCTACCATTCCACGTCCTGAAATATATCCCACATCCATATATTCAAGATTATAGTTTCCATTAGATAATGTAACAACTTCAGGGTTATTTGTAGAGAAAGCTAAATTTGCTTTCCAAAATAAATTAGGTCTGTCAATAATAAATGCTTGAAGGTTTGCTTCAAAACCTTGATTTTTAATTTCTCCTGCATTAGCAAAGATTAATGGATACCTGTTTGGCGGATAAGGAACCGTGTATTCAGCTATAAGGTCGTAAGTCCTTTTATTATAAAATTCTAACGATCCTGATACCCTGCTGTTTAATATTCCGAAATCTAATCCAAAGTTCCATTCTTCATTAGATTCCCATTTTAAATCAGGATTAGCATTTCTAATTTGTACAAATGTTACAGTTGGATTTCCATATTCGTCAATACCGGTACGTCCGGTACCAATTAAATCAACATCCATATATCTGTCAATTTCCTGGTTGCCCGATAATCCCCAACCAATACGAAGTTTTAAATTAGTAATAAAGGATATGTTTTTTAAAAAACTTTCACGTTTAATATTCCATGCCAGAGAAGTAGAAGGAAACCAACCCCATTCATTATTAGCTCCAAATTTTGAAGAGCCATCTCTTCGAAGTGTAGCTGTAAAGTAATATTTTGAATTATAATTATAAACACCTCTGCCAAAGAATGAGATCAACTTATTAGAACCTTTATAAGATGATATATCTCCTAAGGTTACATTATTAAGTACTCCGAGATTATGTGATAAAACATAATCGGATAAAGGTTCACGACCTTGTGCCGAAAAACCTGTAACAATGTCTTCCTGATATGAATAACCGGCTACGGCATTCAAATTATGAATTTTATTAAATACTTTATTATATTTAATAGTTGTTTCTAAAAGTTTACTTTCAAAATTACCGTAGCTTCTTCTTGCATAGCCATTTGTAGTTGTTGATTTGGTATAACTTGGCTGGAAATAAAACGATTCTGCATCATTACGTGTGTAAGCAGTATTTATACCTACCAGCAAACCACTTATAATTTCAAAATCGGCTTTAAAATTTGCCAGAAAATGTTTAGAATCTCTTTCGTTTTGTATGTCGTTTGCTATTGCAACAGGGTTGTTGTAATCAAATTCATCAATTTCGTAATAACTTCCATCCTCATTGCAAACAGGTAAAGTAGGATTTCGTTGAAAGGTTTGATAAAGTATATCAGTTCCACCATTACCTCTATAGCTTTGATATTGATTATGTTCTATTGTGCCGGCTATTCCTGCAACCAATGTTAATTTATTATCAAAAGCTTTTTGTGTAACATTTATTCGACCTATGTCTCTCTTCTTTCTAGTTCCAATAACTACTCCTTCAAAATCTGTATGAGTGGCTGATACCCTGTAAGATGTGTTTTCGCTTCTACCTGAAACAGCTAAGTTATACGATTGTGAAAGGGCTTGCCTGTACACTTCATCTTGCCAATCTGTATTCGCTCCGCCATCAGTTAAATTCAAACTGTTATCGGCTGCATATTTTCTAATTTGTTCAGCATTTAATAAATTTAATCTGTTAGCTGCATTATCAATTGACAAATAATTATTAAATTCTATTTGTGTTCCTTGTTTTGTACTTCCTCTTTTAGTTGTAATGATAATAACACCATTTGCACCTCTTGCCCCATAAATTGCAGTTGAAGAAGCATCTTTTAGAATACTGAAAGATTCAATATCTTCAGGTGCAATAGTTGTTGGGTCAACACCGGGAACTCCATCAACTACATATAATGGATTTGTACCGGAATTTAAACCCGATGCGCCTCTAATTTTAACTGAAAATCCACCATTAGGGTCACCACCTTTTTTTGTGATTAAAACACCTGCTGTTTTTCCTTGCAAGCCTTGTATAGGGTCGGTTAAAACACCAACATTTAATTCGGTAGCTTCGATAGTTGATACAGCACCTGTTTTATCAGTTTTCTTTTGAACACCATATCCAATGATGACAATTTCGTCAAGTTTGGCTATATCTTCAATAAGTATTACATCAATTTTTGTTCTTCCGTTTATAGCAATAACTTGTTGTTTAAAACCCATAAAAGAAAAAACCAAATTACCGGTAAATTCACCTACTTCAAGTACATATTCTCCGTCAAAATTTGTAACTGTTCCTATGGTAGTTCCTTCAATTATAATGTTTACACCCGGTAAAGGCTCACCATTTTCATCGGTTACAATTCCGGTTATTTCACCTATTATAACACTCTGGTTTGATTGATTTTGATTGTTAGCTTGTTTGGATATTTTTGTTATAGCAATATCTTTATCAACAATAGAATAAGTCAGACCGGTATTTCCCAAAACATAATCCAATATTTCTTTGATAGTTGCATCTGTAACATCAATATTAATTTTAACGTCAGTTTTAAAATCGTTATTCTTATAAAAAAAGTCAAAATCACTTTGCTTTTCTATTTCTTTAATCACTTCTAAAATCTCAACATTTTTCATTGATATTGAAATCTTAAAATTTTGCGAATAAGTATTTGTAGAAACACTCAGCAAGCCACCAAGAATAATAAAAATCATCATGTTCAATTTTAAAAAACAAATGATCTTGCTTTTTGAATTTTTAGAGTTTATCTTACTTTTCCTTTCCATCAGTTATTAGTTTTTATAATAATTATTTTTGTTTAATAGTTATAGTTTTTCCTTTTATTGAATATTCTATAGGAGTGCATATATTCAAAAGATTTAAAACATGTTCAATTGTTTTGTCTTTATCAACTACACAGGTATATTTATTGTATTTTAATTCGCTATTGGTAAGTTCTATCTCCAAATCATACCAACGTTCTAATCTTTTTGCAATTTTTTCAAATGTTTCGTTATTGAAGAATAAGCTGCCATCTTTCCATGATGTATAATATTTTGTTATTACTTCATCAATAATTACGGTATTGTCGTTTTTTAAAAAAGTTGCTTTTTCGTTTGGTTTAAGTATATAGTTTTCTTTTCCGGATTTTGATTTAATATTTTTACTTGTAATCTTAACAGTTCCGGCAACTAAAGTTGTTTCAATTGTTTCGTCATCGGGATATGATGATATATTGAATTTTGTTCCTAAAACTTCTACTTGTATAAGTGATGTTGTTATTATAAATGGTTTGTTTTTATTATGTGATACATCGAAAAAAGCCTCACCTTCTAAAAAGACCTCACGGTTTTTACCGGTAAATACATCGGGATATTTTAAAATCGAGCCGGAATTAATCCAAATTTTTGTTCCATCGGAAAGCACTACCTGAGCCTTTTCTCCATTTTTTGTAACCGATTCGATATACTGAAAATGTTTATTATTTGCTTTTTCAAATATAGCGTATGTCAACCAGATAATTATAAAAGCAAATACAAATACAGCTGCAATTTTTAACAATTTGCGTGAAATAAAGAATTTATTATTATCCTGTATTTTGATTTTTCTTTTTACTTTTTCTTTTGCGGTATTAACATCAATTAAATCATATTCACTTAATGTTCCGGATTTATTCCAGATTATTTTTAAATCATTAAAATATGCTTTATTTTTATTGTTTGAAGAAATCCATTTATCGAATATTTGTTTTTCTTCGGGAGTAGCTTCATCTGATAGAATATTGGCAATAGCTACCCAATCGAAATGTTTAGAGTCCTTTTCCATATTAATAAGACAACTAACTGGGTATTTAGGCTTACTTAGTGTTTGTCCAGAATGTCCGATTTCTTCGTTATGCTTGCCTTTAAAATCAGTCATTTACAAAAGTAAACTCCTGATTTTAAAGACTTCGCAAGCCTCGAACTCGAACATTCTGAACTAAACACTTAATTTATAGACGAGCACTACTTATAATAATGCGTTGAATATCAACAATAGAGGAAGGTAGTCCCGTAAGTCGTGCCGAAGAGTTTTTAAGGCTTTTCCTATTTGAACCTTGACGGTTTTGATTGAAATTTTACGTTTTTCAGCAATTTCTTTATATTTTAATCCCCCGAAACGACTTAGTTTAAATATTATTTTGCGTTTTTCAGGTAATGATTCAATCGAATTATATATTCTTAAATTTAATTCTTTCTCAACAAGAGTATCGTAATGCAGTTCATCAGTTTTATAACTACTTATATGTTTTTTGTAATTATCTCTTATTTTTAGATGCTTTAAATGGTTTAAACAACTATTATTAACCGATTGAAAAAGGTAAGATCTTAAAGAATTATTAATATTTAGCTGCTCTCTTTTTATCCATATTTTAATGAAAAGCTCTTGTACAATATCTTCTGCAAGGTCTATATCTTCAACATATTTATTTGCAAAAACACATAAGCCTGCATAATATGTATCGAAAATATCATCAAATGCCTTTTCGTCTCCATTCTTTATTCTTTCAAATGTATTTGATGCTAAATGAATCATATAAAAGTTTAATTCCGATTAATAGTTTGATCAACATAAGATTTGTTTATATAATCCAAAAGTTACCAGCAGTATTAATTGAAAATTTATCAGCTTAAAACACAAAAATACAATTATTCTTATTGGTTCTACCACAAATTTAATGGATAATGGATTAATGATAAAATGATTGGTTCTACCACAAATTAAATTGAAAATATCTTTTTATCTTTGCGACCCAATAAATAATTACTTAGAAAAATAAACATGAAAAACTTTTTTTACGGAATTGCAATACTTATTTTACTTGGCGGATGTACTGCCGGAGCATATCTTTCCAAAACTAATCAAACAGCAGAGGCTGCTTATTTTGCAGGGGATTACAATAGTGCATTAACTGCATGGGAAGAGATAATTACAGCAAAAACAAGTAAAGGGAAACAAGCTGAAGGGAAAATTTATTGTGGTGCCGGAAAAGCTGCTTTGGCTCTGGGACAAGATGATAAAGCTATTGATTATTTGAACAAAGCACGTTATGCCGAATATGCTGATGCCGAAATGTATGCAGCTATGGCAAAAGCTTATCAAAATATTGATAATCTGTCGAAAGAAATAATGGCTCTTGAGGATTATGTAAATAAATTCCCGCAAGGAAATGAGATAAAACAAATCCGTAAACGCTTATTTGAAACTTATGTAGAGAGCGAAAACTGGGACCTTGCTTTAGAGCTTTGGAGTAATTTTAATAATGAAACCCGTTCGGAAAATAAAATCTTAGAAGGATACCTGATAGTTAATCAGGGACTTGAAAATGGAGATGTTTGTGATGATCTGGCAAACCAATTGTTTAAGAAAAATGTAAACAATATTGTTGCTCTTGAGTGGAAAGCAAAAAAATATTTTTACAAAGCCGAAAATAGATATCAAAAAGAAATATCTGCCTACGAAAAACACAAAACACGTAAACAATATGCAAAACTTCTTAAATCTCTTGATGTTGTAAATAAAAATTTTAAAGTATCGCTAAAATATTATAAGAAATTGTATAAACTTAATCCTGATTCTAAATATGCGAAGTATCTTGGAAATATTTATGCAAGATTTAATGATAAAGAAAAAGCTGAGTATTATCGAAGTAAAGTGAATTAATCTGTAAAAAAAGTTATCATCGAATTACACGAATTATACGAATAGCGTATTTTAGGTAAAACTGAGCGGCAGGCTGATTAATTCAATCATTCAATCATTCAATCATCCAATCATCTGGTACTCGTTTGTTTAAACTAATACCTCAAAATATCTCCCAGTCCTTGTTTGATTTCTGAAAGTTGTTTGCTTGTAATGAAACCTATTTTTTTAACCAATCGCTCTTTTGAAATTGAACGTATATAAAAAACCATAACTTCTGATTTTTCTGATAAACCGTTTTGATCATTTGGCTCAAGGATAATGTTGCCTTTATACTCTTTAATTTTGCTTGTTAAAGGGCATGCGATAACAATTTGCAGATATTTGTTTAGCAGGTTTCCACTAATGATAACCACCGGACGAAAGCCTTTTTGTTCACTACCTTTAACCGGGTTTAGGTCGGCATACCAGATTTCACACTGCTTCATTGGTTCAGTTGTTTTAGATAATCTTCCATACCTTCTTCCGCTATATTAAGAATATTGGTATCATCACCGGCTTGTTTGTATGATTTAACATACTCAGCACGAGTCAACTGGTCTAAATAAATTTGCAAGGCTTTCTCAATAATTCTATTTTTAGGCAAGGCTAATTTTCCTGCCATTTCATTCAATTTTCTGAGGAGCTCTTCCGGCAAGGTACTGGTAAAAGTAGTCATTATTTCCGATTTATATTTATAATGTGCAAATATAAATCAAAAATATTATAAATCCAAGATAAAGTTCAATTAAATTAATTTGCAGATAAAATCTTCTACATTTTACATTTATCCTGAATTATGCACAAACTTTACGACACGAAGTCCATACGGATTCACTTCGTTTCATTAGTCCGTGTGGCTATTGATAGCTCTTTACACAAAGTTTATGAATTAATTAGGTTAATATTATTTATTAAAATAATGACCAAACGTAAAATGTATTTTACAAATAGACGTCTAAATGTAAAGTATATTTTTGAATAATCAATAATATTTAGCATAGATTTCTCCTTTCAGTCGAAATGACAGGGACTTGAGGTTTATCTATAATTATTGTAACTATTAAAGTGGTACTTTAGGTTCTATGTTTTTGTGTGTGAAAAAATATAAGTTATGCGAATCAAGGGTTAAAATATGCAATTGAGATTTAGTTTGCCATATCATTTTTGGAATTCATTTTTTAAAAAAAAAGGCTGAAAGCCTTTGAGAACAGAGCTTGGGGCAGCGCCCCAAGTTTAATAACCACAACATCAATATTCAGGCTGAAAGCCTGAGACAAAAATCTCACAGGCCTTCAGCCTGAAAAATCAACATTACTTCATAATTCTTGGGGCGTTGCCCCAAGCTGAAATATCTCAGGCTTTCAGCCTGTTTGGAAATAAAAGGAAGCCGTTGAGCAGCAACACCCCTACGCATCAAATAAAAAATGTACTCTATAAACGGGTATAGGAAAAAAAATACCAACCCTTGATTCGCATAACTTATATGTTTTTACAAAGAAAATATTTTAAAGCTAAATAATTACTAATTATTTCACAAACCCTTTTCTTTTCAGCAGCGCATTAATTCCCGGTTCTTCGCCGCGGAAGTGGATGTACATTTCCATAGGATCATCGGTTCCGCCTTTTTCGAGTATGTTTTCACGAAATGCAGTTGCAGTTTCCTGATCAAATAATGAGGTTTCTTTAAATGCTTCAAAAGCATCAGCATCAAGAATTGCAGCCCAGATGTAGCTGTAATATCCGGCAGAATATCCGCCTGCAAAAATATGACGGAAATATGAACTGCGATAACGAACAACTATCTCGGGTATCATTCCCATTTTCTCCATTGATTGTTTTTCAAAATCAAGAACATCATGATCTTTATTCTCTTCAATTGTATGCCAGTCTAAGTCGAGGA
>JAUVLS010000272.1 GCA_030600625.1 Bacteroidales bacterium | reverse complement strand
AAAGTTCAAAGTACAAGCACAATTAATGCAAGAGAAAGAAGAAGAGATGCGTCAAAACCTTGAAGAGATGGAGGCAATCCGTGAACAATACGAAGAGCTTAGAAAGAAAAACGAACAGTAATTACTGCTCGTTTTTATATTTTTAAATGACTATCCGTGTACTTACCTAATTCAGAGATTGATTTTCCTCATTTGCCCCATTCCTAAAGGGAGTGAGGAAAATCAATTTTGCTCCCTTTAGGGTTAGGAGCAAACAAATTGATTTTCAGTATATAGCTCCTGCGGTTAGGTAAATAAACGGACATTCATTTATTTTTATTTAATTCCGAATTACTTTTAATCAACAGGCAAGCTATAAATTAGTCTCAAATGAATAAACGGACTTTCTTCAAATTCGTTATTTGTTCTTGTTCGATCATCTCCAATATTAACTAAAGGTAATCCTAAGTCGATTTTATCATCTTCGGCAAAAAGTCCGTAATCTTTCGATAATGAATATCCTGCACGAGCTTCCATAAAAACATTATCGAATAAATTAACATTCGTAAATGCGGAAAGGTTAATACTTTTGCGATCAACATAATAATTCTCAAAATCAGGTTCGTTAATTCTGTATGATGTGGTTAAACCGATAAAGTGTAAACCATAAGATAACTTTTCTGATGGCTGTGTGTATATTTTTCCATAAACGGGAAGTAATCCTTTTACTTTAATTTTCGATGTAACATTCCAATCTACATAAAAAACGGGAACTATGTATGTGCCAAAAAACTCTTGATTGTAAATAACACCTACACGCCAGGTATAATTATCATTTTTTACTTTTTCATACATTACCATCCCTCCAAGTTGCAACGATTTGGAAAAAGATGCATTCAAATCACTCATGTATCGTGGTACAAATATAATTTGTAAACTTTGTTTCGAATTAAATCTGTGGATATATCCGGTACGAATAAGAAATCCGTGTAAGTTAAAAGCTTCAATTGGATTTACATCTGTAGGTAAATATTCATTATTCATTGAAAAGTATTGGTAATCAACACTTGTAAACCAAATGGATGAATCTTTAAGAACGATTGGCAAGCTTAAATTTGACGTAAATACTGTTTCATAATTTTCATCAGTATTAATATCGGTGGTTTGCATAAAATTATAATTACCCGCTACATAAAATACATCAAAGCGATTTTGCGCAAACAACGATGCAGACATACATAAGATTAAAATTGCAACAAATAGATTTTTCATGGCTAAGTTCTTAAGGGTTCGATTATTTGATTTAAAGATAAACGATTTTTTTAATTTCACAAACAACTTTTGTTTGTTAGTTGGGTTTATACTGTTTTTGCGAAAAAAAACCACTTTATTGGGTTTCGCATTGCATATATCGTAACCGCGGTTTGTATAATTTAACAAATTTATTTAACTTAGTAATAAATTGATAAGAAAACATATGAAAGCTATGGTATGTTGATTATGCCAAGCGTCAACAAAAATGATTGAAGGACAAAATTATTAATTAATATAAATAGAAAAATTATGGCACAATTTGAATCTTTTACACCAAATGTTGAAGTTAATGGTGAAACAGTATTAACGACTGTAAATTGCTTCCCAGAATTTATGAGAAAAATTGCACTAAAAATGATAGAAGAAAAAGGAATCACAAACCCTCAACCAGGGGGATGGTATAGTCAACAAGCATGGTTAGACTCTTTTAAAGAAATTGCAGAAAAATATGGTTCTAATACTCTTTTTGAAATTGGAAAGGGAATTCCTGCAAATGCAAAATTTCCTCCTGAAATTAATTCTATTGAAAAAGCTTTGGATTTAATTGATGTCGCTTATAATATGAATCATAGAAATGGTGATATTGGTTTTTATAAATTAGTAAGTCATGATAAAGCTAAAAAGACACTAATTATGCAATGTAAAAACCCTTATCCCTGTGATTTTGATAAAGGAATAATTACTACAATGGCTCGTAAATTTGAGAAAGATGTAAAAATAACGTTGGATACAAGTAAGCCTTCGAGAAAAAACGGGGCAGATGAAAGTTGGTATGTGGTAATTTATTCTTAATTAGCTTAGAAACTGTTTTGAAATAGAATTATGATTTAATTTGATACAAAAAGCAATATAAATAACTGACAATCAGCAGATTAATTGAATCAAATCTCGTATTTTTATGATTATTAACCAATTAAGTCATAAAAAAGATGCGTAGCTATCCAACTAACCTTACTGAAAGCCAATGGCAAATTATAGAAAAAATTTTAAATGACAATAGGAAAAGGAAACATAAACTAAGAGATATTTTTGATGCGATCTTCTATTTGCTTAAAACAGGCTGTCAATGGCGTATGTTACCAAATAACTTTGCTCCATGGAATTCTGTTTATTATTATTATCGCCAATGGAAGAATAACGGAATAATAGAAGAAATACATGAAGTATTACGTAAGATTGTCCGTGTTAAATCAGGACGTCAAGAAAGCCCCGCTACATAAAATACATCAAAGCGATTTTGCGCAAACAACGATGCAGACATACATAAGATTAAAATTGTAATAAATAAATTTTTCATGGCTAAGTTCTTAAGGGTTCGATTATTTGATTTAAAGATAAACGATTTTTTTAATTTCACAAACAGTTTCTGTCTAAACCATTGTTTGTGCCATAATGCGGGGATATGTAAGTTTTTGTTTGGATTTTTTATATTTTAGTAATTTCTTTATCAGTATTTATTGTATGGTTTAAAATATATAGAAAATGAAAATCAAAAAAACTTTAATTGGAATTTCTGCATTTTTAATTGTCTTGTTCGCAATGCCATTGGGACATGCTGCTATGATACTAATGGAAAAAGGCTTTGGACATGATCATGTGTATCTTGCTGCCTTAATTTTGGGTATAATAGG
>JAUVLS010000229.1 GCA_030600625.1 Bacteroidales bacterium | reverse complement strand
AAGACAACAGCTGAGAAAGTTTTCCCTTCAGAAGAAAAAATGCCTATCGCATTACGATTAACGAATAATTTATCTGCTTATGAATCAATGCAGGGACTGGATAAGCAGATTGAAAGCTTTATGCAAAAATGGAATATTGTTGGTGCCTCTGTAGCTGTTGTTAAAGACGAAAGACTAATATATACAAAAGGCTTTGGTTATGCCGATAAAGAAAATGAGATAAAAGTTCAACCAAAACATTTATTTCGCATTGCAAGTGTATCTAAACTGATTACATCTGTTGCAATAATGAAGCTTGTGGATGATGGCAAAATCAGCTTAAATGATACGGTATTTGGTGAGAATGGAATTCTTAACGATAGCAGTTTTCTTGAAATTAAAGACAAAAAAGTATTAGGAATAACTGTAAGGAATCTTTTAAATCATACATCCGGCTGGACAAATAGAAAGGGAGATCCAATGTTTTTAAATCTTTCTATTGCGAGGAAAATGAATGCGGAACTTCCTTTAAAAACTGAAACTATTGTTCAATATGTAATTCAAAATCGAAAATTGGATTATTCGCCCGGTAAGAAATCTGTTTATTCTAATTTCGGTTATGCACTTTTAGGTTTGCTTATTGAGAAAATATCCAATACTTCATACGAAGATTATATTGTTACTCAAATATTAAATCCTTTGGGAATTTATGATATGCATCTTGGTAAGTCGCTTCCGGAAGATAGTTATGAAAATGAAGTGAATTATTATGGTCTTAAAGGAGAACGTAATGTTTTATCAAGTTTTGGTACCGGCGAAAGAGTTCCAAAGTATTATGGCGGTAATTCCATTGAAACACTTGGTGCAGCCGGAGGTTGGGTCGCATCACCAACTGAATTAATGAAATTTTTGGTTGCTATTGATGGTTTTGGTATGAGAGACGATATATTGTCTGTTGAATCAATAACCGAGATGACAAAATCAAGTAAATGGATCAGACCATTTGGATGGACAGGAACAGATAGTAATGGATTTTGGTGGAGAACAGGAACCTTATCAGGAACATCTGCACTTTTAAAAAGAGAACAGAACGGATTAAGCTGGGTACTTATTATCAACACTACGCCTAAATATGGTGCTCGATTCCCTGTTCAAATTAATAAAACAGTAATTAAAGGTTTAGCTACTATTGATAATTGGCCTACCTACGATTTGTTTGATTATTATGAGCCTAAATCATTGCAAAATAAATGGTTAAGCATAAATAATTAAGTAAAAAATCCGGAGTTTAAGCTCTGGATTTTTTATTTCAAATTAAAATATTATTCCATTTATTCTGTTTAATTAATTATTATATTTGTTTTATGAATTAAGATTGCAACCAAGCAATAAAAATGCCGTAATAGAAGTATTAAAAAAGCCTTAGTCAAAAAAAGCATAACGGGAGTTAAAATGAATAGTATAGGTTCTGAAAAGAAAATAGAAAAACGCGTTGATATATTACGTGATGTGGTTATTTTTTCAGAGTCTGACGAAAAAATTCTTAAACTTCTGGCAGACCTTCTGACTGATGTTTTTGTTGAGAAAGACGATACTGTTTTTCATAAAGGAGATCAGTTAAATGCTATGTATATTATTGTAGAAGGGAAGGTGAAAGTTCACGATGGTGAACATGTTTTTACTCAGTTTGGAGAAAAAGATTTTTTTGGTGAGTATTCATTAATAGATTCTTCTGTTCGGTCAGCTACTGTAACAGCTATTGAAACAACACACTTACTTCGTTTAAATCAGGAGGATTTTCATAAAATTATTGAAAACAATATTGAAGTTTCGAAATCTGTATTAAAAGCATTAATAAAACGACTTAGAAATAATAATATTTTAGAGGAAAGATTAACACAAAATAGTCTTAAAATTGAACGACAAAGAGACGAACTGAATAAGCAAAAAAAAGAGTTGGAAGAGCTAAATGCTACAAAAGACAAATTTTTTACTATAATAGCTCACGATCTCAAAAACCCCTTTAACACGGTAATTGGATTATCTGAATTACTTATCAAGCGATATGATACTTATGATTCAAATAAAATAAAAGAGTTTATCAGGCAGATTAATAAATTTTCAAATAATGCATATAATTTGCTTGAAGATTTGCTCAAATGGGCTAAATCACAAACAGGACGGATGGAAGTCAAACCAGAAAAAGTTGAGGTTTTTGAACTGGCGATTGAAAATATGAATCTTTTTCAGGAAAAGGCTGAGAAAAAAGGTGTTAAAATAAACGCGAATGTAAAAATGGGTTTATTTGCTTATATTGATAAAAATATGATTTGCACTGTTTTAAGAAATTTAATATCAAATTCAGTTAAATTTACAAACTCCGGAGATATTATAAATATTGAAGCTAAAAGTATTAATGAGCATATTGAAATAATGGTAACTGATACAGGGATTGGTGTACCTGAGGAAAAATTGGAAAAAATTTTCAAGATTGATTCTCATATATCGACACAAGGTACTGCAGATGAAATAGGTACTGGCCTTGGTTTAATTATTTCACGAGAATTTGTTGAAAAAAATGGTGGCACAATAAATGTAAAAAGCAAAGAAGGAAATGGAACACAGTTCATGTTTACAGTTCCTGTTTATAAAGAAAAAATTATTTAAGGATGAGAAAAGGATTACTTAAAAATATATTTATACTTTCAATTACTTTAACTTTTATTCTTTTAACTAAAAGTATCTATTCTCAAAATCTACTTGAAGTAAAAGGAAGATTATCTTTTAAAGATGGAGATAATGCAAAAGAGGGAGAAATTAACTTATATGAGAATGGTCAATTTGTAAAATCTATACCATCAGATAGGTCGGGGAGATTTAAGATGGATTTAGAAATTAGTAAAGATTACATATTTGAATTTTCTAAAGATGGATATGTAACTAAAAAAATAAGTATAAATACCGAAGTTCCCGATAATTTTAAAAATAAAGCTTTTACACCAATATATTTTGCAGTTGAACTTTTCAACCAATATGAAGGAGTAAATACAATTGTTTTTTCTCAACCTGTTGGAATGATTAAATTTTACCGACAAATAGGTGATTTTGATTATGATGTGGATTATTCCACAAAAATGAGAAACAAAGTTATTCAGGCCGAAAAAGCATTAGAAGAAGCTCATAGAGAACATATAGAAGAACAAAAACAAAAAGAATTAGCTGAAAGACAACAAGAGATAGCAGCACAGAAAGCTGCCGAAGAAGCTGAACGTCAGAAAAGGTTTGAGGAAGAAAAAGCAGCATCAGAAGCCAGAAGAAAGGCAGCAGCAGAGGCTAAGGTTCAAGAAGAGCAAGAAAAAGAAAGAATTCGAAAGCAACAAGAAGAAGAGGCCCAACGCAGACGTCAGGAAGAAGAAGCAAGAAAACAAGCAGAATTGCTTGAAAAACAACGTATAGCAGAACAACAAAGAGTAGA
>JAUVLS010000042.1 GCA_030600625.1 Bacteroidales bacterium | reverse complement strand
GTCAATTTCTTTTAGCTCTTTGCATTTATTAATTGCATCTTTCCCGTTTTGAACATGAATAATATTTACATTGGTTTTTTGTAGAACCAGTTTAATCATCTCAATATTACTTTTTTCATCTTCAGCAATTAAAATAGTTTTATTTTTCCAATTATAATTTTTATTTTCCGGTTCAAGCTGTTTATATTTTTTGTTTGTTTTTACATAGGGGAGAGTAAAATAAAAAGTAGATCCTATTCCGGATTCAGATGCAATCCAGATTTCGCCACCCAACCCATTAATCAGATTTTTAGATATTGCTAACCCTAATCCGGCTCCACGGTACAATTTGTTATTTGCTTCTGAATCTATCTTTCTGAACTGTTCAAAAATTTCTTTTTGTTCTTTTTTATTCAAACCAATTCCTGTATCCTCAACAAAAAACCTGATATAGTTTTCAAATCCTTTAGGCGAAATATGATATCCAAATTTAATATATCCCTGATCGGTAAATTTAATAGCATTACCTATTAAATTATTCATTACCTGTCTGAATCGATAAGGATCAGTAAATATTGATAAGTTTTCGTCGGTATTTTCCATTTCAACAATCAGATCGACATTTTTAATTTGTTTTAAATCAGTTTCACTAAACGATTCGTAAAGTTCAATAATAGTTTGGTTAATAAAACAATCTTGTTTAAAAATTCGCAATTGCCCGGCTTCGATTCTGGCAATATCAATTATATCATCAATTAAATGTAGTAATGAATTACAATTACTATTCAAATGTGAAACCAATTCTTTTCGTTGATTTTGATCTATCTCTGGATCTGAGATCAGTTCAGAGAACCCAATGATTGCATTCATCGGTGTTCGAATTTCATGAGACATATTTGCCAGAAACGAAGATTTTAAACGATCAGATTCTTCTGCTTTTACTTTTGCTATTTTTAATTGTGTCGTTCTTTCTTCTACAATCTTTTCAAGGTGCATTTGGTGATTTTCAAGTTCGATATTTTGCAGTTGTATTTGTCTCTTTTGTTCGTTAGCAAAATCTCTTTGAGCTTCGATTTCTTCTTTTTGTTTTACAATTTCTTCTTCAGCTTCTTTTAGTTTGGTAATATCTGAATCGATTGCTACTAGCTTGTAAATCTCCCCTTCTTCACCCAGAATAGGAGTTACGGTAGTGCGCATCCAAATTGATTTATTCGATTTATTATTTCCCCGAGTATTATAACTGATAGATTTCTTTGTTTTGATTATTTCATTAATTGTTTCTTCGATTTGGGGATATGAACTTGCTGATATTAGAGTTAATCCTTTCTCTTCAATAAATTCTGGTAAGGAATAACCATACATTCTGCTAAATCCTTCATTAACCCATTCAATTTCTCCATTTGCATCTGCTATTACAATGGAGTTATCTGTTTTTTGAGTTGAAATAAATAGTTTCTCTAATTCCTCATTTTTAATCTCAAGTTGTCTGGACTGTTCTTGTATTTCTCTTTTTTGTTGATTTATTTTTACGTTTTTTTCTTCTAAATCTCTGTTTATTAGTTTTAAATGTTCGGTTTGAACAGCGATTTCTTCTAATTGTTGTTCTGTTTCGTCTGTTCTGTCAATAAGCCTTTTTTCCATCTGCGAATAAAAAATAACATTCTTTAATGAAATGGAAATTTGACCAATTAAAATCTCTATTATTTCGAGTTTTAAAGGAGAAAATACTTCTTCAATAATATTATTTTCTAAGTATAATATTCCCAAAAGTTTTTTTCGGTAAATAACCGGATAACACAATAAGGATTTTACATTATTGTGTTTAATATAATTAGTATGAGCTACTGATTCTTTGCTTAGGGCATTATTAAAAACAATAAAAGTATTAGATTTTATTACTGATTCAATTATATCATGGGAAAGATCTTTTGAATTTTCATAAGGCATAGAATCGACTATAATAGGCTCATGAATAATTTCATTCTTAATCGCTCTTATTTTTAGAGAATTATCTTCATAAAGCAATAATATTGCTTTTGTTGCATTTAATAATTTTGTAGAAAGATTTAGAATTTTTGCAAAAAGATTTTCTTTAAATATTTCAGCAGATAATTCTTGTGTAGCCTTTAATAATAATTTGGTATCAAATTTTTCAGATTGTAATTTTGTATTTGAATTTTTTGTTTGGTTTTCCATTGAATATAAAAGAAAAAATCTTAAAAAACATTACAATGTAAAAATGCAAATTGAACATTGCTAGAATTTTAGGATATATTTATTAACAATTGCCTAACTTGTTGAAAAATTGCATGTTTAATTTGATTATCTATAGGGGATCTCTAATAATTCCTTTGCATCAAGATTTTTATAGTTTTTCATCCCGATAGCTATGAAAAACTATAAAAACCCAATGGGAACAAAGAAACTAGACAACCTGTCTGCCGACAAGGCAGGTCTGACTTCGTTATATTTTTTGTGAAATAGCTACGGCTATTACAAAAAAATATGCCTTGCATCTTATTCAGTTTCTTTGTTTCTTGAAATAAATGAATTATTAGAGGCTCCCATATATAAAAAAAACCGTAAATTACGGCTGTAAGTTAAAATCGCCCTAATTAGATAAATAATTAAAAATCAAAGAATTAAAAATAATTATCAATGAAAACATTAAAATCTTTTATCAGAAAAACAGCATTTGTTTTATTATCAGGTATGCTAATTGTTTCACTTGTGAATTGTTCAGGTGGCAAAAAAGGTGAGCCTGTTGACGAAACAACATCTGAAGCTAAGCTTGATAAGGAAGAAATAGAACAAAAAGTGAGAGAAATTGTTTATCCGCTTCCAACAGCCTTTGAGGTTACCGAAATGATTAATAAAATAGAGGCAAGCTATATTGTTGGTTTATCAAATGAAACAAGCAATGTAGATAAATACTTTACCGATAAAGATCAGGCAATTAATCTTGGTGTATATAGTGCAGATTTAAGTTACGCAAGTACATATAATATGAAACAAGATGTAATGAATTATATGGAAGCGTCTGAAAATCTAATTAAAGAACTTGGTATTACAGGTGCATTTTCAATGGAATTTGTTAATAAGGTTGAAGCTAATATTAATAATAAAGATGTGCTGGTTGATTTAATTTCAGGATCTTTTTATGACACTTACGAATATCTTGTTAAAAACAATAAAGAAGATTTATCTTTATTAGTATTGGCCGGAACATGGATTGAAGCAATGTATATTTCTTGTAATATTTCTGAAATAGTATACAATAACCCCGACTTAGTAAAAATAATATTGCATCAGAAATCTTCTTTAGATAAATTAATAGAATTATTAGCTTCGCACAGTGAGCACGAAACAATTCAATCTGTTTTAACAGATTTAAAACCAATAAAAGAAACTTATGATAGTGTTGACGAAACAGGTATTACAGAAAGTCAATTAAATAAGATAATTGAGCAATCGATTAGTTTAAGAAATAAAATTATATTATAGCATTTTTGTAATAAATATTTCAGGCTCATGTGTAATTAACGCATGAGCTTTTTTATTCCCTTGAATCTGCACAAGCATTTAACACCTTGATAGTCACGGGGTGACTTGATGCAAACAGATTACGTAATTGTCATAATATCAATCAGTCACCCCGTGACTTGCGGATTTTAGGTATTCTATAAATTATTTCTTAAATTTTGTCCAAAATACAAATTAATGAGCGAATCGATACTAAATGCACTTATTCATTTATTTGCGATTGTAGCAAATGTAAATCCCGGAGGGCTTACAGCTAAGGGGAGGAAAATTGTTGAGATTTATCTTTCGCGATATTTAACAAATGAACTTATACAAGAATACCTTCGATTATTTGATAACTATTTAGAATTTTATAAACGCGAGTTAGATCAAGAGGAAGTTAAAGATTTAAAAGATAGTGCATCTTTAATATCTTTCCAGATTTCGAGTGTTTGCCGGCAAATTAAAAAAGGACTACTTCGCGATGAAAGAGTAATTGTGTTTTTACAAGTGCTGGAATTCGTAAACGAAGATAATCTTGTAACAGAGCAAGAGTTTCAATTTATAAAAGCAGTAGCGAAATCATTTAGTTTATCCGAAAGCGAATTTAATAATTTTAGGTACTTCATTTTTGAAGGAGATCCGGAAAAACTAGAAAGCGATAAAGTATTAGTAATTGATAACGAGGTAAAGGAGTGGTCAGATAATTTGGCATGGTTGATGAAAAAGAAAAAAACTCAACAAGGGAAACCATACAAACATTTATTCAGGGAAAATCTTTATGGTAAAATTGTTGTTTTTTATATTCAGTCAATTCAATCATTCATTTTTAGATATTTTGGAGAGCTTAATCTTTATATAGAGGGTCAAAAAATAGAATATGGCCGGCCATATTTTTTTAATAAAGGGGCAATTATTAAAGGCCCTAATATTAAATCAGTTTATTATTACGATATAGCTTCGAAATTTGTTTTGGCTTTAGAAGAAGATATAATTACATTTTCTGGTAATGATGTAGAATTTTATTTTAAGAATAGTAAAAACGGAATTCAAAAATTTAATTTTTCTGAGCAATCAGGTCAGATGATTGCAATAATGGGAGGTAGCGGGGTTGGGAAATCTACTTTGCTAAACTTACTAAGTGGGAAGCTAAAACCTACAGGAGGGAAAATTAAAATAAATGATCATACTATTCATTCCCGAAGCAGCTCTTTGACTGGTTTGATAGGTTTTGTACCTCAGGATGATTTATTATTTGAAGAGCTTACTGTATATCAAAATCTTTATTATAATGCTAAGCTTTGTTTTAGTGAGTTTACGGAACAACAAATAATCGAAAAAGTAAATTCAGTACTCATTGATTTGGATTTATACGATGCCCGTGATCTTCAGATTGGAAATCCACTTAATAAGTTTATAAGCGGAGGGCAACGTAAGAGGTTAAATATTGGTTTGGAATTAATGCGCGAACCGATGTTGCTTTTTGTTGATGAGCCAACATCAGGATTATCATCTACTGACTCCGAAAAAGTAATGAACTTGCTTAAAGAACAGACTCACAAAGGGAAACTGGTAATAGCAAATATTCATCAACCATCATCTGATATTTTTAAGCTTTTTGATAAGCTTTGGATACTTGACAAAGGAGGATATCCTATTTATCAGGGAAACCCTGTTGATGCTATTGTTTACTTTAAAACTGTAACTTCGCTTGTAAATGCTGCAGAAAGCGAATGTTCTGGCTGTGGAACAGTTAATCCTGATCAGATTTTAAGAATAGTTGAGGAGAAAGAGATTAACGAATATGGTAAAGAAACACATATTCGAAAGACACCACCGGAAACATGGTATTACAGATATATTGAAAATATTGAAAAGAAAATAGAACCAAAACATATTGAAGACTCCCTTCCGGATTCTGATTTTAAAATCCCTGATTTTATAAGGCAGTTTAAAGTCTTTAGCATGAGGAATTTTCTTTCTAAACTAACCAATAAGCAATACTTATTAATTAATCTTCTTGAAGCTCCTTTACTTGCCCTCTTTTTAGGATTTTTCACAAAATATATAACACCTAATGGTTATGTTTTTGGCGAAAATAAGAATTTGCCGATATTCTTGTTTATGGCTGTGGTGGTGGCTGTGTTTTTAGGATTAACTGTAAGCGCCGAGGAAATTATTAAAGACAGGAAAATTCTTGAAAGAGAATTGTTTTTGAAGTTGAGTTGGTTTAGTTATATAAACTCCAAGCTTGTTATATTATTTGTTATTTCGGCAGTACAAACTTTTCTATACACGCTTATTGGCAATGCAATTCTTGAAATACATGGAATGCTATTGCCATTTTGGTTAATTTTGTTTTCTGCTGCTTGTATGGGTAATATTATTGGGCTAAATATTTCTTCAGGGCTCGATTCTGTGATTGCAATTTATATTCTTATACCTTTAATACTTGTTCCTCAACTGCTGTTGGGTGGAGCAATGATTAATTTTGATGATTTGCATAAAGGGTTTACAAACAAAACCTATGTTCCGTTTATTGGTAATTTGATGACCACACGTTGGGCTTATGAAGCATTAACAGTAGAACAGTTCAAGAATAATAAATTCGAAAAAATATTTTTTGAAGATGAAAAAATTATTAGTAATGCTGATTACAAAACATCTTTCCTTATTCCCCGGTTACAAAATAAATTAGGACTTTGTATGCGTAGGAAAGATAGTGGAATTGATTCCTTAGCATTAATTAGAGATTTAAGAATAATAAGCAATGCGTTGGATATTATCGCAATAAATGAAGATTTACCATCTTTCCAGTATATACATCTATTAAATGATAATGACTTTAGTGAAAGTGTAATGGAACAAACCTATCAGTATTTGGTAAGGTTAGATAAAAATCTCTCGGAAGAAGAAAAAAAGGCCAATAAGAGAAAAGATACAAAATATCAACAAATGATTGATGAAATGGGTCAAGACGAGTTTGTAGATTTTAAACAAAGATATTACAATAAAAAGTTGGCTGACATTGTATTGAACAGAAATGAAATTAACAAAATCTATCAAACGCATAAACGATTAATACAAAAGAAGGATCCAATATTTATGGAACCAACTTCAAGTTTTGGGAGAGCACATTTTTTTGCACCTGTTAAAATTTTTAATAAAGTTAAAATTGATACACTTTGGTACAATATTTTAATGATGTGGTTCCTTTCCGGAATATTGTATTTAATGCTATTATTTGACCTGTTAAGAAAAGGATTAAAATATTTGCAATCCTTAAATGTTAAAGAATGGATTTTTAATATCAAACAAGCATAAACAAGTCATTTGATGTATTATACAGTAATATTAATTTGAGGTAACCAATTTAGATACATTACGTAATAAATTAACATATACTACATTTAAATTAAAATATTGAAATGAGCCTTACATTAGAAAAATCTTTTGATACACCGTACATTCATCTTGAAAATGGTTTGATAAAAATGGAAGGGCAACTAATGCCTGAAAATATTTTAATATTTTTTAAACCTGTAGATACTTGGATTCATAAATATCTTGAAAAACCTGCTGATTTCACAAAAATAGACTTAGATTTTTCTTATTTAAATAGTTGTTCCACAAAGCAAATATGCGATCTTCTAAAATTATTTAATCAGAAATATATCGAAGGATTCGATATGAAAATTTATTGGACATATGAAGAAGGAGATGATACGGTTCAGGAAATTGGAGATGATCTGGAATCTATGATAGAAATTCCTTTTGAATATATAGTAAAAGAAACTCAAGTTAAAGAACTAACACGCCTTAAAGTTAAAAATAAACTTACAGGTAAAATTGGCGAAATTTCTCTTAAATATTGGGAAACCATAAAAAGAAACGGTCATGAACGAGATTTTGAACTTTTAGAAAAGTTTAATCTTTAGGATCCCCTTAAGCACCATTGTATCCTCTTACTATTCCTCTTTCAGATGTTTTAATAAAATCTAATATGTAATCTCTTTCGGAAGATTGATTTATTTCTTTTTCGATATACTTTAATGCCTGGGTTACATTTTGTTCTTTTACAAAAATTTCCCTGTAAATATCTTGAATTTGTGCAATAGTATCATTTGAGAATCCTCTACGACGCAGACCAACTGAATTAACACTAACATAAGATACAGGTTCATGTGCCACAGTTATATATGGTGGAATATCTTTTCGAATGAGAGTACCTCCGGAAATCATAACATGACCTCCAATATGAACAAACTGATGAATTTGAACATCGCCACTAATTATAGCAAAATCATCAATTGTAATTTCTCCGGCAACGTTAGTACTATTGGAAATTATAATATTGTTTCCAAGCACACAATCGTGGCCTACATGTACATAAGCCATTAAAAGGCAGTTATCACCAACAACAGTTTTCCCTTTTGAAGCAGTTCCTCTGTTTACAGTTACACATTCACGTAAAATAGTATTATCACCAATTTCGGCCGTTGTTTCTTCACCTTTAAATTTTAAATCTTGGGGAATAGCCGAAACAACTGCTCCGGAAAAAATCTGGCAGTTTTTACCAATTCTTGCACCTTCCATTATAGTTGCATTTGGGCCAATCCATGTACCATCGCCAATTTCTACATTTTTATCGATCCATGCAAATGCTTCTATTCTTACATTTTTCCCAATTATTGCTTCGGGATGAATATATGCTAAGTCACGACTCATAGTTTTATTCTTTAATTTTTGAAACCTGGGCCATTAATTCCCCTTCCATGGCAAGATCATCACCAACAAATGCTTGTCCAAACATATTTACCAATCCACGTCTTATTGATGAGATAAGTTCTAATCTGAAAATTATTGTATCTCCTGGAATTACCTTTCTTTTAAATTTTACTTTATCAATTTTTAAAAATAAGGTTTGGTAATT
>JAUVLS010000108.1 GCA_030600625.1 Bacteroidales bacterium | reverse complement strand
TTTAGATTCGCTTAAAAACAATATAGATGATATATGTTATCGAATGTATCGTCAATTTAAGTCTAATCGGAAAACAATGAATATTGTAAAAAGAGCCATTTCCGATTATAAAGAATTATGTAATTATACTAACGAAGATTTTAAAAAAATATTAAATACTGAAAATAGAGAATACTTACCGGGTTACGGACGAATGCGATTTATGTTTTTATTAAAATCATTAATAGATCCAAGTTACTTTAGGGTTGAAGAACAATTATTTCGTGGTATGGCTTTTAATTATGCAAAAGAACTAATAAATAGTAGGATAAATAACATTCCTGAAAAACAAAAAATCAAGTTTTTTAACGCAATTGAAGGAATATTTTTGCATAAATCAGGAGAGGTTAAAATACGTCACGACCATTCTTTACCTTACCGACACCGAAACAAGGACAATTATCCGTACCAGGATTTTACCATTCAGGAATTAAGTGGATTAATTAACTATTTGTATCATTTTATTATAAATCCTAAAGAAAAACCCCAAATAAACACTACTGCACACTTCTTTACAGATTTTGATTTGGCTTTATCGCAGCTAACTTCCAGTACATATTTAGGAATTGATGACAGAAAATTTTTAATAAAAAAATTACAAGCAAATTTACCTATAGCCTATTTTCCAGGAAAATATATCAAAAACGAACTGGAGTTTTTTGCTTTGCAAGCGGTTCGTTCCAGGCTTGAACTAAGAATAGAAGAAGAATTAACCGAAGAAGTAATAGAAAAAAATGCTAATTATATATCACCTATATATGTAATGGCAAGCAAAACAACAACAATTGAAAATTACAATAGTCAAAGCATCAAGAATTTCATTATTGATGGACAAGACGAAGAATTGATATTGCTATACAAATATAATATTTTACAGGTGATAGAAATAAATCAATTATGTATTGGGATTCATTTTAATCAACTAGGAGATGAAGGGCTTTCTAAATTGAAAAAAGTAAAAGAAGAAAAAGGTTTCATAATTTCAAACCGACAAGAATCATCAGTAATGACTGATATTGTTGATATAGATAGATTTCATATCGGAAAAGTTGAGGACAAACTTACTGAAGCAATAATGGGAATTCCATTAGATAGTGGGTTTATTCAATTTGTTCCTGCTGGTATTCGCCCAACTTTAGCGTATCCAACACCAGTTCAAACAGCAAAAGATTTTAATAAGTATTTAAAAAGCAAGGAATTTAAAAAGGCAATTGAAGATTTTGGAGAAAAAGAGGTGTATGAAAAATTAAAAACAGATGCTGAAACAAAAATGTCGCCAATAAAAAAAGTAATAGGTGATTTACTAAGTAAGGAAAATGATTCAGAAGCAGTGAGTTACGAATATGTAAGCGGAATTTATGGTGATGGTATGCCGTGGAGTGGAGTTGTTGCAAAAGCAGATATGAAAAATCATAAGAACTGGGAATTTATAGCAGAATCAAGTAAAAAAACAAAAAGAGTAACAGATTTTGTAAAAAGTTTAAAAACAAATTCAGGAAAAACGGCAAAAATTGCCTGGAATGGAGGTTATATTCTTAATGCAGAGCTTGTTGGTAAGTTAGGACTTCCGGAATCTTACATTGGTTCTCCTTTAGGATTGTTAATATCAGAAGGAAAGATGTTAAGTGCACCTCTTTTTAATAAACCAGCATTAATTTTTAAAAATGGTATTGTTAATATCTCCCGGGTGAATTGTTCAAAAGGCATCATTGTTTCACGTGGAACAGATGCTATCGAGCTTTCTGAAGATCAATACAATACAAAACAGGATTTAAATAAACCTTGTTTTTATGATTTAATGTATGAAAATGAAGAAATTGTAGTTAAAAAAAGCCATGTAATCAGATTAGCTGGTAATATAATCAAAGATATTGTTGTTGTATCTGATAAACAGAATATTAAGATAATGCCTGTTGGTTTAACATTGGTAATACCAAAGGAGAAATTTCCAAAATCATGGAAAATTAATGATGAACTTGAAATTAAGGTAAATGGATTAGAAAACATTGACTATGCTGTTGAAGCCGGACCAATGCTTATTAATAATGGTGAAATTATTCTGGACATGAAAAAGGAGGGATGGAAAACTCAAAATTCAATCAAAACACAAGCAGCGCGGTTAGACTATACTGATATGCGAGGGCCAAAAATTGCGGCAGGAATAGACAATGAAGGAAATCTAATTGTGCTAACTATTAATGGAAGAATTAGAGAGTCGGTGGGAGCAACACATTTCGATATGGCAGAAATATTGAAAAAGTTCAATATTCAAAAAGCTATGGGTTTTGATCCCGGGGGTAGTAGCACTTTAGTTGTTAACGGGCAAACATTAAATATCTCACCATATAATAGTCGATATGAAGAAAATATTTATTCACTTCCTCCGGAACCCAGGGCTGTTTCTAATGTGATAATGGGATATATTAAAGATTAAAATTTTTTTAAATTGGCCGGAATATATTTACACATACCTTTTTGTAAGCAAAAATGTGCTTACTGTGATTTTTATTCTATTGCAAACAAAACTTATTTAGAAGATTTTGTTAATGCAATTTGTGCAGAGATAAAATTGCAATCAGAATATCTAGGTGATGAAAAAATACAAACCATATATTTTGGTGGAGGAACACCATCAATGCTAAGTTCAGATCATGTTGAAAAAATATTAGAAGAAATTTATAAATATTTTCAAGTTGAGCAAAATAATGAAATTACCCTGGAAGCTAATCCTGACGATTTGAATGAAAAATACTTAAAATCAATTTTTACTATAGGAGTAAACAGGTTAAGTATTGGTACTCAGTCGTTTAACGATTCAGATTTACAATTAATGCGGCGCAAACACACTGTAAATCAGGCAATAAGCTCAATTATAGAAGCACAAAAAACAGGATTTATAAATATAAGCCTTGATCTTATTTATGGTTTACCCGATCTAAGCTTAAAAAAGTGGGAAGAAAACATTGATCAGGCTATCAAGTTAAATATTCAACATATTTCGGCTTATCATTTAACAATTGAACCAAATACTCTTTTTCAAAAATTACAAAAAAATCAAAAATTGAATTTGCCAAACGAAAAAGAAAGTTTGGAACAATTTCAATTATTAGTCGAAAAAACTAAAGAAAATGGATTTTTACACTATGAAATTTCGAATTTTGCAAAAGATGGTTCTATTTCATTACACAACACAAATTATTGGATGTATGTAAAGTATTTAGGATTAGGTCCTTCTGCGCATTCATATAATTTAACTTCACGACAATGGAATATTTCAAATCTTCGTGCATATCTGGATTCAATAACGAAAGGAAAAATACCATTAGAGAAAGAAATTTTAGAAGAAAAGGAAAAATATAACGATTATGTGATTACATCATTGAGAACGATGTGGGGATTAAATACAGAAAAATTAGAAAACGAATTTGATAAAAAGTATTTAAGATATTTCTTATCAAAAACAGAAAATTTGCTTAAAGAAAATTTATTAAGGAAATCGGGCAATAATTTTATTTTAACAGAAAAAGGCATATTTATATCTGATAATATTATTGGATCATTTTTTTACGAATAATATAAATTGCATTTCAAATTATTACAACATCAAATACAATTGCCAATTGTATTGAAATTATTTAGTGGCAATATCAATAAGTTCGTGCAGCTTTTCTTCAAGAATATCATAAGAAAAATATTTCTTGCCCAGCTGGTAATTATATTCAGCTATTTCTTTATTAAGTTCTGTATAAATTACTTCCTGCATTTCTTTTAATGCTGTATCTGTTATCAAATTATCTTCCAGCATAACAGCTTTAAAACCCTTACTTCCAATATCGGGCCAATAAACAGGCTTGTAGTTATTTACAAAAATAGGACGTTTAGCTAATACCGCTTCGACAAAAGCATTTCCAAAACCTTCGTAAGTGCTAAAATACGTACATGCCCTGGCATGAGCATAAGCATCTGATAATGAATATGATTTACCATTTGAACCAATTGAATGGCTTTTAGATGAAAAACTATGATAAGCGAAATGAATCTGTTTACTTAATTTTAATTCATGAATTAAATCCACCAATTTCATATAATATTCACTACCGGCATCATCGGCATAATTTCCTGTAATAATAAGTTTAACTTTCTGATCATTGAGCTTATCAATTAATTTAATTGCAGTCTCAATACCTTTGCGTCCAACAACTCTCGTTATCTGAAATAAGAGAATATCTTTGCTGTTTAATCCGAGATCATTTTTTAAATCTTTATTATGATCAGTTATCTGACCATAAGGTAAATCGAAATTCATAACATTGGGAACAACAATAGAATCTCTGTTAAATTTTTCCTTTAGTGTTTTTTGTGCATGCAAATTTATAACCGCATGATAGCTATTTGGTAAACGAAGAGGGAATTCATTTACCACAAATTCATTAATTTTAGGGTGGGGTGAAACATATCTGTCTCCACGCTCCCAGGCAAAATCATGATCATGAGTAATTATTGCTTTGCCGGTTTTTTTAACAGCTTGTTTAATTGCTAAAGCCATTGAAATATGAGAGGGCAGACAAGAAGCATTTTCTGAAAAAAGAAGGTCAATTTTATGTTTGGTAATCCAATTGACAATTTTTTCTTCAATAACTTTAGCATATAAATGACAATGTTCAAGTAAATCATCTTGATCAAAATCCGGGTGAAAGAAAGCCTTTTTTTGCTCCCAGTAACTTTCCGGAGAAAAGAAAGACATTTCTTGTACACTTGTTTCGTGCGAACAGTCTATTTTACGACCTTCAAACTGACCTGAAATAACAAATATCTCGTGACCCATCTTACGTAATACTTCGATCCACTTTTCAGTTTCAAGAGCAACGCCGTCAACACCACCAATTCTGCCAATGATAATACCAATTTTCATGACTAATGAAATTTTGATTTATAATGTAAAATTAAGCATACTAGATTTAAAATAGAATTATTAATTTAAATTTGTATGGTAATCGGATGATTTTTAATAAAA
The DNA here is from genome assembly GCA_030600625.1 of Bacteroidales bacterium. The sequence continues at coordinate 677 of JAUVLS010000108.1, read as the reverse complement.
TGAAAGTATCATATTTAAGTTTTATACTATTATTTGTACTCTATCTGTCAGCTTTTGCACAGAAAACTTCAGATATATGTTATAAAAATATTAATAACGATGATTTTAATTTACTAATCGAAACAAAGGATATTTTGTTAATTGATGTCAGATTGCACAAAGAATTCAGGAAGGAACGAATAAAAAATGCATATTTAGCTTCGAGCAGAGAATTATTAAAAGCGCTTCTGGAAAAAATCGATAAAAACACTGATATTTTAGTTTATTGTGAAGATGGCGATAGAAGCGAAACAGCCTCACAAATAATATGCAAAGAAATGAATTTTAATAAAGTATATAATTTAAAAGGCGGAATTATTCAATGGAAAAAGAAAGGATATCCAATTGATAACACGCATTTAATGAAAACATCTAATTAGCTTATTCTATTTTTCTTCAGGCTTATCTTCCTGTTTTTTTTCTTCATTTTGGTTTTTATGAATACCGTATTCTTTTTTATATTCCTCTAAAATATTTGTCAGCTTGGTAATTTCTGAATTATTATCAGAAATATTCCTTTTTAATTTTTTAAGGGTAGGATACGACAACAATAAGCCAACAAAGACACCAATAATTATGGTTACAAGTAAAACCAATGAAAGTGGCGTTCCTTCAACAGGATTTCCAATAATAAAATC